>CAYTYH010000001.1:0-20802 GCA_964441965.1 Candidatus Woesearchaeota archaeon
AGTTAGGGACACTGGAAGTTTAAATAATCTTTATAGATGGCAATCTGGTTATAACCTTGATGCTGAAATTGGAACAAAAAAAGCAGAGGAGTTTAGAAAAATAAATAAAATAATAATAAAAGAAATAGGAGCCATCCATAATAATTTTTGTAGCAAATTTTTTTTAGGAATTCCTCAAGGAATTATTACCAAAAAATCCTTGGATGAAGAGTCTTTTGTTTACGCGCCATCTTTGTTCGGGCAAAATGAAGATTATGCTACAATTAAAATCCCTTATCTTGACTTCATAATTGAAGTAAAATATAAAAAAGAATGTTAAAATGTCAAAAAAATCAGCAACACCAATACAAATTTTAATTTTAACACTTATGGCTCTAGCTTTATGCGGAACAACTCTCTTTGTTTTTCTTACTAACAGGACTGCTGAAAGAATAATTTTAAATGCTGGCTCTATACAGGAAATTTACACAAAAGAAGAGCAAATCAAATTTTTTATTAAACAGGTTGCATTAGATGTTGCAAAAGAAAACTTCTCAAATGAGAATGAATTTGAAGAAAAATTAAAAGCAAAAATTCAAGAATATGCTCCTGAATTAGAAAAAGACCCTGTTTTCTCCAACTTAATCTCATGGGTAAAAGACAATAATCTTAAAGTAGAGTTTAAAGGAGAAAAAATTTTAGTCAAAATTTTGAATTTTGAGATTTACTTATCTAAAAAAGATTCTTTGACAAGCTTTGAGAAATCAGAATCTCTTCCTGAGCTTCAAATCATCCATAAGACAAATCTCACTATAGAAATAGAAAAACCATAAAAATCATTTTTTTAAATGTGGGAGTATCTCTTTTAACTCTTTTACATAAAAATTTGAACAAACAGCTTTATCTCCCTCCCTGACACTAACTTTATATCTTCTATCGTCCCTATCTTCATCATATTCTAAACTTATTTCTACATGCTTATCCCCATTAAAAACCACCCTATCAACAATGCCTTCTTTTAAATATGCTCTTTTCCCACAATCAGGAAGAACCCTTAAACTAGATTTTTCAATTATCTCTCTTAAATCTTTAACTTGCTGCTCTAACCTTTTTCTCCCTAAATTTGGAAATTTATCACATAAAGCAAGCCACACTAAAAGCGAATCTCTAAGCAATCCAAGTTTTTCTTTTGGCCTTCCATCCCCCTGCACTTCAACCATATTATTAAAAAAACAGAAGAAATTAATAAATGTATTGTTTTGAAATCCTGTTTTAAAGACCTCACAAACCAATGCTTTTAAGAAACCCTTCTTTCCTGAATTTTCTCAAATCCCCATACCCCTGCCCCACCCCCAAAAACAAAATAGGTTTTTTTAAAACATAAGATATTGAAATGGCAGTTCCTCCTTTTTCATCTACATCTGCTTTAGTTAAGATTACTGCATCAACCCCAACTGTCTCGTCAAAATTTTTAGCTTGCTGAACAGCATCATTCCCAGTAATTGATTCTGCTACAAAAATCTTTAAATCTGGTTTCGCCACCCGGCATATTTTCTCCATTTCTCTCATCAAATCTGCCTTTGTATGCATTCTTCCTGCAGTGTCAATTAAAACTGCCTTTATGCCTCTTGAATTAGCATGCTTTATTGCATCAAATGCGACAGAAGCAGGGTCTGCCCCATAATTGCTTTTAATGACTTTCACTCCCAAATTTGAAGCATGCTTCTCTAACTGCTCTATAGAAGCTGCTCTAAATGTATCGCTTGCTGCTAAAACGCAGGAAATATTATTTTTCAGCAAAAGATTAGCTACTTTTGCGATAGTTGTTGTTTTTCCGCATCCATTTATCCCAAAAAAAACAATGACAAAACTTCCTTCCTTACCTTTTATTTTTTCTATCAAATCAAACGGCTCTTTAAGTATAGTGCTTACTGAATTTTTCAAACTTTCTTTTATTTTTTCCTCGATTTCTTCTTTTTTAACTTCTTCCCCAACAAGCTCTTTTTTCAACTCTGCCTTAATTTTCTCCACAACATCAATTGCCACATTGTTCTCAAGCAGACTAAACTCCAAATCAGAAAAAATCTCTTCAAAATATTCTTCAGAAATTTTGAATTTTAATTTTGATTTTAATTTTTTTAATATCCCTTTTCTTCCCTTTTCTTTTTTCTCTGCTTTTGGTTTCAATTCAGGCTCTGAAATCTCTTCTACTTCTTCTCTTAATTTTTCAATTTTTTTCTCTTCTTCAACTTCCTCTTCTATAGTTCCTTCTACTTTCTCTTTTGACTTCTTAAACCACGACTTTAATTTTTCTTTTAATTTTCCAAACATAAAATTCTAAAGAATGAAAGGTTTATAAATTTCTCTTTACTTTTATTTAAAATGAGGTGTTACATTTATTTATTTAGGCACGGCACAACAACTGATAATGCTAAAGGAATATTTTCTGGATGGAGAGATGTTCCTTTAAATAAAAAAGGAAAAAAAGATGCTAAAATAGTAGCATTGAGATTGAAAAATAAAAAAATTGATGCCGCGTTTCATTCTGGAATGAAAAGAAGCATCCAAACCCTCAAAGAAGTGTTAAAATTCCATCCAGAATGCAAGAAAATTATCAAAGATGAAAGATTGAAAGAAAGAAGTTATGGCAAACTTCAAGGAAAAACTCACTTGGAAATTGTTCAAAAATTCGGGTTTAAAAAATATGATATGTGGCATAGAGGTTACAATACAAAACCTCCAGGAGGTGAAAGTTTAAAAGATGTAGAAAAAAGAGTTCTAAGTTTCATTAAAGATTTGCTAAAATTCATGAAAAAAAACAAAACAAATGTGGCAATTTCAGCTCATGGCAATTCAATAAGGCCAATAAGAAGATATTTTGAAAAATTAACTATAAAAGAAATGTGCACTATTTATAATGATTACGAAAAAGTTTATGAATATTATATTGAAACATAATATTATTTTCTTTCACAATAATCCTTTTAAGCATTTTGTTCTTTAAATAAGCATGATAACTTACAATGATATATATGACGCATTAAGAAAAGAAAAATATTCTGAACAACTGCAACCCTTGCCGAAAAATTTTGTTGAAGAGGTGGCAGAATATTTAAAAGAGAAAAAAGAGCTTGTTGAAAAAAAGAAAGATATTTTTTCTGATGTGATAAATAAAACAAAAAAGCAATTTGAAAATGCGATAAGCATATTTAAGGAAATCATGTCTCGCAGAAAAAAGAAACTCTTGCATCTTGCATTTATAGCAAAAGAGACAGGAATAAGTAAAAGAGATTTTGAAAACATGTTAGATTTTGAAAAAGAGGTTTTTGATAATATTGTAAAAAATTTAGAAGAGGCAGACAAAAAAGTTAATGACTTAATAAATGGAAGGCAGGAAAAGAAAAATTCCAATATTTTGGTTGTATTTAAAGAAGATGTTGAAGAGTTTCTTGGTTTAGAAGGAGAAAAAATAGGCCCTTTTGAAAAAGGCGATATTGCAAATTTGCCAGAAAAAATAGCTAAGATTCTTATTGAAGATAAAAAAGCAGAAGTTATAGAAGGGTAAAAGCCTCTGGAGGGATTCGAACCCCCGACCTACTGCTTACAAGGCAGTCGCTCTAACCAACTGAGCTACAGAGGCTTAAAAATAAAATAAGAATAAGTTTTATAAATCTTATTAAACGCACAGCAACCAACGAAACCAAAAACAAAATTATTTAACCTTCTCCTTTTTTACAAGCTCTTCTTCTTTTTCTACATAGACATCCCTAATATCAAAAAAAGCCAGAGGATAGACTTTTTTCAATTTCAAACTTAAAGCTCTTTGAAGCTTTCCAGATAAAAGTTCAGAAAAAAAATCCTCATATTTTTTATTTTTTACCTCTTTCTCTATCAGCTCTTTAGCTTTTTCCCTCAAAGCTTTTCTAACAGCTCTTGAAACTTTTTTTCTTGTCACCATAAAAGGCTTTATTCTTAAGACAGCGTTCCCTGCCTCGCTTGAAAAAGAATCTTCAACATAATTAGTAGATTTTCTTACAACTCTTCTTATAAAATATCCAAAAATATGCAATCTTGTCAAAACAATTTTTAATTTCCCTTGCTCTTCTTTTATCTTAAAAATAGCTTCTAAACTCCTACCTCTTAATTTCCTAGTAAGGTCTATTTTTACAGTTCTTCCTATTAAATCCTTCTCACTTGAAGCCAATAATTCAACTTTTTGTTTTATTATAGGCAATTCCACTTCTAAAAATTTTTTTCCTGCCATTTTTACTTAGATTTTTTTGCTTCTATTTGAAGCTTTCCTGTCCTTTTTCCTTTTTTTTGCTGGTGACTTTTTTTACATTCCTGGCAAGTATATAAAAGATTGGTCTTTTTTGTTGATTTTGTCTTTCTTTTCCACTTGCTTATTGGTGGTTTACTTCCCCACTTGCCAAGATTACCTCCCCCCCTCCCCAACCCCCTTTTCTTGGCTCTATTAATAGAACCGCGTTTTAATGATGACCTTTTATGACCTGAAGACACTTCTACAACTATGTGTTCTGTTTTTTTCCTGCAATAGGGACAATACCTATTTATTTTTTTTGGAATTTTCATTAAATTTAGTTAATAAAGAAGCTTTTTAAATCTTTATTTCCTAACATTTTAAAGTTCATGGGCCTGTGGTTCAGTGGTAGAACGTCCGCTTGACGTGCGGAAGGTCCGAGGTTCGATTCCTCGCAGGCCCATTTGAATCGGACTGGTGCAGGAGGTGCAGAACCCGTCAGCATTTTGATTCGATTCCTCGCAGGCCCATTTTTAGCGCGATTTTTTAATTTCTTGATTAAATTTATATATGGCTTTTTCCTTAGAAAATTATGTCAAGAATGCTGCATAAAAAAGGGGAGAGGGGACAAACAACTATTTTTATTATCATTGGAATAGTCCTTGTTTCTTTAATAGTTGGGTTTTTCTTATTAAAAGAAAAAATAACACAACAAAAAATCCCTCAGGAATTCCGGCCCATAGAAGATTATTTTTTGAGATGTATAGAAGATAATGCAAAATATGGAATAAATCTTTTAGGAGAGCAAGCAGGATATATCTACTTGCCAGAATTTGAACCAGGAAGTAGATTTTCACCATTCTCCAACCAGCTCGATTTTAATGGTGTTGCTGTCCCTTATTGGTATTATGTCTCTGGAAACAACATAGCAAAAGAGCAAGTGCCAACAAAATCTGAAATGGAAAAGCAGTTAGAAACCTTCTTAGAAAAAGAGTTTATATGCGACTTCTCGAATTATGAAGAAAAAGGTTTTAAAATCAATCTTTCAGAAATAAATGCAGATGTTTCTATTTATGAAAATAAGGTCTATGTTAAAATAAATGCAGACCTTAAAATAAAAAAAGATGGGCAAAGCATAACAATATCCAATCATAAAAAAGAAATCCCTACAAATCTCGGAAAACTTTACAACCTGGCCTTAAAAATATACAACAAAGAAAAACAAGAAATGTTTTTAGAAAACTATTCTCTAGATGTCCTCTATTCATATGAGCCAGTTTATGGAGTAAACATAAGTTGCTCCCCTTTAATTTGGAATCCATACAAAATTTTTGAAGACCTAAAATACAATCTCGAAAACAATATAGCTTCAATTAAAATAAGAGGAAATTATTACAAAAATGCTAATAAATATTTTGTCCAAGATTTAGGGGAGCCGATTGATGTTGGAGTTAATTTCATATATGATAGAAATTTCAGTTCAAGATTTGAAGTATGGCCTACTAAAAACAACATGATGATTGCTGAACCTGTTGGAACACAAGAAGGTCTTGGAATGCTTGGATTTTGTTATGTTGCCTACAAATTTGTTTATGATATGTATTTTCCAGTAATGGTTAGGCTTTATACAAAAGAAGAAACCTTCCAATTTCCAATTGCACTAATCATAAGCAAAAACCATCCACGAGAAGCTCTTCCTGGTGAAAATATAACTCAAAAAGAAAACATCTGTGACAAAGCAAACACAGAAATAGAAATTTATACCTATAACACAAATTTAGAGCCAGTTGAAGCTGATGTTGAGTTCAAATGCTTAAATGACATCTGCACTCTCGGAAAAACAAAAATAGAAAATAACGATGCTGTTTTAAGAGCAAAAGTTCCTCAATGTGTAAATGGCATCTTAATTGTCAATGCAGAAGGCTACAAAGAAAAACAATACATAATCTCCACAAATACAGAAACCTCTGCAGACATAATTTTAGATAAAGAATACAATTTAAGTTTAGAAATCTATGTTGATAATGTTCCAACTAATAATCTTGCTGTATTATCTATAAACGAAAATTCAAAAAATGGAAGATTTTTAACAAGTTTGGCTTACCCATACAACAAAAATATTAAATTAAGCGAAGGAAACTATAAATTTGATTTAAAAGTATACAAACAAAATCAAATCACCTTGCCTGAATCAACAAGAAAAGAATGCATACAGATTCCAAGAAAAGGTTTATCAGGCATTTTTGGAGCTACTGATGAAAAATGCTTTGATATTAAAATACCTTCTACTACTATAACTAATGTAATATATGCTGGAGGAAAAACTTCCCGCTATATAACTGAAAGCGAACTGGAAAATGCTGAAAAAATTAAAATTTATGCTTCCACTATCCCTATACCAAATGACATAGAACAACTCTCTGAAACTTACAACCTAATTGAAAATAAAAATATTAGAATAGAGTTAGAATGAAATACAAACTTGCAATAATGTTAGGAATTTTAATATTCTTAACTGCAACAAACATCTCAGGAGAAAGTGTCAGCGTTGTTAAAACCCAATACTTCTCTCCTTCCATCAGAAACCCTTATTCTTCTGAATACAGTTTTCTCTACTCCCCATCTCAACACTTCCAACAACAAGAAGAAATATTTGATTTAGCAATAGGAGTGAAGCCAGGAGGATGCAAACCTGCAGTAGTCAGAAGCGACCTTTTAGAAGAACAGCCTGTCCCTGTATTTTGCCAACTAATAGCATTAAAAGTAAATCCTGGAATTGATATCACGAGAATAAACAGAATAGTTGCGAGGGAAAGAGAAAAAAATCCTTATGTTGCGGGAATAGGTTTCCACCCTTCAAGAGCTGCAATAAGGTCAAGAGGAAAATTAATCAGCACCCCAATAGATACAAATTTAGGATATATTGTAATTGTTCTTAAACAAATTCCTTCTGAAGAAGAAATGCCTGATTTTGTTGAAGTAAACTTGTCTGCCTACTTGCTTTATGGTTCAGAATATGGAGAAGGGATTGGGAGGTCTGAATTTTACATTCCTATCCTAAGCGATAGCGAGTGGATGCAAAACTATAAAGACTACAGCTTCTTCGGAGGAGAATTCTATTTAAGAGTTGAAGATATTGACGATAACTCTGCCATTGTTTCTATTTATAGAGATGCTGATACGCGAATTTTCAGGCAAAGACTTGAAAAAGGAAAGCTATATGACAACATTTATTTGCCAACCTATTATGGAGGTAGAGGATTAAAAATAAGACTCCTAGATTTTGAAGTTCCAAAAACAAAAGCAAAAATTAGAGTCAATGATGAAGTATATGAGGTTTATGAAGGAGAGAAATTTTCAGACAATTGCTATTTAAAGAGAGCAGTTTATTATGGAGCAGGAGCAGGTTATGTTGATATAAGATGTGGCAGAGAAGAAGCAACTCTATTAAAAGAACTGCAGAAAATAAAATTAACAATAGACAATGAAGATGAAACTTATAAAGTAGGAGAAAAAATCTCAACAAAAGAAAACCTTTATCTAATCCACACAGGAATAACTCCAGAAAATATAGGAAAACAGGCCTTTATTGTCTTGGCTGAAACAACCACCCCTTTAACAACTGAAAAATTAATTAATATAAGAAAAGATATTACAAGAAAATTAAAAAGAATTTCAGCAACAAGCAAAGGAGATTATAGAAAAAAAGCAGAAAAAATTTCAAGCTGGTATATCAATCACCTACATATAATATTTGAGAATGAAGAAAAAGAAATTCTAAACCATACAATCAAATTTATTGAGAAGGAATTAAGAAACAAAGAATTAGGAAAAGAAACAAAAGAGATGTACGAAAAAACACTCTCAACTTATGACGAAATTCTTGAAAGCTTCCCAAATGAAGAATTTAATAAAAGAAATAATAACGAAGAAAAAAGCAAAACCTATGCTCAAGAAATCTTGTGTAATAAATATCTTCTAGCCAAATCTCTTGACCAAAACATAGATGCGAGAGATTTTTTGGCAGAGATGTATGACAATTATCCTGACTCCATCTGCGACAACAAACCAGTTAAAAAAGCTTTTACAGAAGAAGAAACTTACGATACTGAATCGTCAAAAAAATACTTTGAAAAAGAAAACTTGTATGTTGAATTGCTTTCTATTTCTGAACCATCTGAAGATGATGCAAGTGTAAAAATTGTCTACAATCCAATCAGAGGAAATTTATTTAGGGAAGAAAATACAAGACAGAAAGAGTTTGTATTAAAAAAAAGCGATACTATTATTGATTTGGGAGATAAACAAAAAACAAAAATAACTCTAAAAAGTTTTGATGAAGATAGCGCTATAATATATTATAGTTGCGAAAAAGAAAATGGCAGAAGAACAAGAGAAAAAAGGGAAACAGCAAACAAAGGAGAGGTTATTGATTTAGAAGAGTGTGATGGCCAAATATTAATAGAAAACATCAAACTGAAAAAAGTTGCAAAAATCCAGCTAATCCCAAAAACATACGGAAGAAGTTCTGTAAATAATTTCACAATAAAAATAGGTATTGAAAAAAGAGCAATAAAATTGACTCCAGAAAAAGCTTTGGATAAAATTCAATCTCTCAACAGCCTAATAGAGAAATGGGAAAAAGCAAATGAAAAATTAGGGAAACTTGTAGAAGGAGGAAAAACCGCATGTTTAGCTACTGCCGCCACTCTAACAATAAAAAATTTCTTTACAGGAACATCAGGAGAAGCTGCTGCAAGACAAAAGGTAATGACAATGGAGGGCGGATGGAACGATATATGCGAAAGCCAATACTCAGAATTAGGATATAAAGATGTAGAAGAATGTTTATTAGGAAAAGGAAAAGAAATAGATGCAAGTGTGAAAGAAATGACAAGAATAATGAAAGAATTTAATGCAGAAGAAAAAGAAAGATTAGAAAAGAATACTGAAAAAGGCAAGGGACTTTTTGGAACAGACAAAATAAATTATAGCGGAATATTAAACTCGCATAAAAATCATTTAGTGCAAGAGTTAGGAGATATAACCTTACAAGGAGAGGGTCAGGAAACTAAAAAGATATCTGATGTTTTAGGAAAACTTACATTAGAAGATTTAGAAAGAGCAGGAATTACAACCTATGATTTAAGAGAGCTTGAAATCTATGCAAAATTAGCAAACAGCAATGCTCCAAAAGAAATCAAAGAATCTGCAAGAAAAAAAGCATACAGAATTCTAACTAACATTGAAGAAAAAACAAAAACTTATGCAGAAGTAACCTCTTTAGAAAGAGATTTGGGTGTAAAAGTTAGCATATTAGAAGATAGAACAACAAGACATCTTGACTACACTTTAACAACTTGGAGAGACATAAAACAAAAAATTTCTGGAATATCCATGCAAGACAATAAAAGAGTAGCGATCTATACATACAGAGGAAAAGATTATCTTGCAATTTTAGAACCTCGGGGAACTAAACAATTCACAATAAAAAAATTATATGAATTAATTCCTGCTAATAATATTTACTCTGCAAAAGAAGTTCCTGAAGAAAATACAAGAATAAGAGATGTTATATTTGATTTGTATGACCCTTCAAGCTATCATAATAGATGTGAAAATTGCGATTTCGCTAAATTTTACTCATCTGGAAAATATAAGGGTCTGCCTCAATTAATTCCTTTTGATGTAGAGAATGGGTGGTATGTAGCTACAAAACCCCTCTTACCATTATTTGGAGAAGTTGAAACATTTCAAGATTCTGGAAGAGTGAATAGCTTCTATGTATGCAATATTGACGGAAATAAAAGAATTGACGGCATAGGAAAAGGAGATGATAATTGCAGGAGGTTTGATATGTATACTGGAGATACTCTTGATTCCTTTCCCGGCCTAGACAAAAGAGAAACAAAAAGAATTGTTGCTAAAGCTATTAAGGCATTAGAAGATGCGTCAAGGCAAATAGTAAACAACCCAACAACCATTGTAATAAATAATAAAGTATTGAAGGTTAGAGGAGTATCAGGAACTCCTGGAAGCAAATGCACAGACTTCATGTCCCCTGAAGATTGCAAAATATTATTTAATGTGTGCGACCCTTTTGTATGTCCTCCTTCAAGATGCGATTTAGGTGGGGAGTATGCAGTTGATGATGTCATTCAATCCGGAATAATAGGAAGCCTTGTTTTATGTCTGCCAAATTTTGTTGGTTTTGGTGGTGATGTTTATGTTCCTGTCTGCCTAACTGGAATACATGCAGGAATTGAAGGTTGGCTTTCTATTCTAAATGCCTATAAAAACTGCCTGCAAGAAAAAATAAATTCTGGCAGAACTGTGGGAATTTGCGACGAAATTTATAGCATTTACCAATGTGATTTCTTTTGGAGACAACTAACTCCTTTCTTAGAAGCAATTTTAAAAGGCTTGTTAAAAGGAACCTTATTTGGCTCTCCAAGAGGAGGAGGCGAGTATTTGTTTATAGATAAAGCATTTGAAAATGCAGAAAATTCTTTCAAATTTTTTACAACAAATTATGCAAGCAATTCAAAACTTGCTTTTGGAGCAACATCTTTTTCAGAAATAGGAACAGAAATTTGCAAGAGGCAATTTTCAACTATCTACCCTGATAAATTTGGCTCTATATTAGAACCAGAATCTCCAGCACAATTCCACGCATGGTTTGATGAGATTCCTTATTCAACAGCCACCATCCCCCCAACCTCCCACTATAAAGTTTTCTATCACATTTATGCTGGAAAAGACCAAGGAGCTTATTACACTGTCTATTTGAAAAGCAAAGAAACTGCATTAGGTTATACAGGAATCCCACAGGTTGTGGTAGCTTCTGGTTATGTAGGAAGAGGAGAAACAATATCAGAAACAAGAGACTTTACAGCTGTAGCAGGTTTTAAAGAATTATGCGTAAGAATAAATGCAAAAGATGAATGCGGATTTAAACAAGTTTCAAGTTCTTTTGCACTTAACTATGCTAAAGATCTTGCGTTATCTGAACAAGCAAAACAGCAAATTACAACAGAAGAAGAATGCATTGCAGGAACTCCTAGCGTAGGAAGCCTGCTAAATCCTAATTTGCAAGCAGGAGCTGAAGAAATAATAAGTCCTGAGTTATATAACCATGGCATAATAAGAGTTTGCTCAACAAGGAATCCTGGAGAAACCACTGAACCGCAAAGATGGGTAGAAGTTGGCTACTGTTCTGAAAACATGAAATGCTGGCTTGACTTAAATTCAGTTAAAAATGTGATTAAAAGCAAAAGAATAGAAAACTTAACTATAGAACAACTAGAAAAACTTGATAAAAAAACACTAATTGCAGAAGGTTACTATGATGAGCGAAAAGCAAATGAGGAAATTGGAAAATTAAAAGAAAAATATGATAAAAAAATCAAACAGCCAACTCTACAAATTCCTGAATGGTTAGAAGAGTTTGAAAAAGAAACTCAAGATATTTATACAAAACTTATTTTCAATTATCAAAAAGCAGACCTCCTTTATTATAAAGCAAAAATATATGAAAAAATAACAACAAGCTTATATAAAAAAGAGATTTCTGCTATACCCTCTGAAGAATCAACAAAAGAAGAGGGCAGTGAGGAAAAAGCAGAAGAACAGCAAGAAGAGCAAGGAAAAAAAACACCTTCTCCAACAAAAGGAGAAACTGCTCCTCCTCTTACTATTGAAGATATAAAAATATACATTAATGGAGAAGAAAAAAATATCAAAGAAAATAATGATTATATTACACTACAAGATTACACGCCATCGACACAAGACAACATCGCTTTTAAAATAACTAGTAATTGCGGAAAAATCAAAGTTCAAGAAAAAAACCAAAAAAAAGAATATGAAGGAACTAAAAAAAACGAAAATGAATGGGTATTTAACATAGGAACACTATCTATTGGCAAGTATTTATTTGAGATTACCTGCTTAGATTCTCTTGGAAAAGAACTAGAAAATAAGAAAATTCTTTTTTCTGTAATTTCTTACGGCCAAACAGTAGGATATGAACAACCAAAATATTGAAAATTAAAAAGAAAAAATAAAAACTTAATTATTAACTTGTTCAACAGTTTCTGCTGGCGTTTGTTGTGTTTTTTCTCCTGTTTCTTTCGCTGGTGGCTCTGGAGTCACAAAACCCTCAATTTTTACTGGCGCATATTGATAACCTTGTAAAGCTAAAATAGCTCTTACATTTCCATCGTTCCTTTTTCTAATTATCACTGTTGATTGTGAATTTGGGTCCATTAATAAAAAAGGCAATCTCTCTACTCCCATATTTTCTTTTTTGGGATCAATTTTAAAAAGAAAGTATTTATTGCTCCCAATCTCCACTGTAGAAACATTTTTCCCAAAACTTGTTTCTATATCTCTTGTGAAATCTCCTTTCTTAACTACCCTTGTTTCAAGATTCTCTCTTCCAATAATAATCCTAGTTTTAACTGGCTTTTCCTTTGGATTCAACACTACCCTACCTTTCTGATAACCTACATTAACTAATCCATATAATTCTCTAGCCTCAGCTCTTACCCTGCCTTCCTCTACTACCAACCGTGTAGTTCCCTCATAAGGAACAAGATAATAAGGAAGAACCACTCCTTCTGGCAATACTCTATCTCCTACTTTTGCTCTTTTGCCTTCTGGATTTCTTTTGACTATGTATTCTTTTCCATCAACTTCTAAAACAGGCAGATTATACTTTCCTTCTATTGGGAAAGGGGTGCCATCTCTTACTTGCTGTATATTTTCTTCTAAAGAAGGGGTTCTTATATATCTTTCATCTGATGATGTTCCCTCGCATCCACTTAAACTAATCGCTGTTGCTAAACAAAAACTACCAACATATTTTCCTAAGTTTTTTATTTTCATCTTGACACTCCTTAAACAAAAGCCCTTTATAAATCTTTCGATTGTTTTAATTCTAAAATGAAAACAATTTGCTTAGAATAAAAACCCAAAAAATGCGGGGGACAGGATTCGAACCTGTGCAGGCACTAAGCCACGAGGGCCTAAACCTCGCCCGTTTGTCCACTCCGGCACCCCCGCCCCACCTTAAAAATCAAATAAAGGAATTATAAAAAACTATCTATGTTTTATTTACTAAATTGAATTTTTGCAGAAAAATGTTAGAATTTTAAGTAATGTTCCTGATTAGTAAATAAAAAAAGAAAGAAAAGGGGAGATTACTTTTTCTTTTTGCCTTTTTCTTCAAACTCTTTTATTTTCAACTTGTCCTCAATGCCAAGCCTTTCAATTAATTCTTTATACCTATTCCTTATAGTAACTTCTGTAATTCCTGCAACATCCGCAACCTCTCTCTGCGTCTTTTTCTCATCATTTAATAAAGCAGCAACATATAATGCAGCTGCAGCAATCCCTGCCGGACCTCTGCCAGAAGTTAGTTCAGAGATATCTGCTTTCTTCAAAATTTTAAGTGCATGATTCTGTGTTTTTGGGGATAAATGAAGAACTGATGCAAATCTTGAAATATAATCTTTTGGAGAAGATGGCTTAACCTTTATCCCCATTTTTCTCATAACAAATCTGTATGTCCTTCCTATCTCTTTTCTCTCAACATCAGAAGCATTTGCTATCTCATCTAAAGTTCTTGGAATATCGTAACTTCTGCATGCTGCATAAATGCAAGCAGCAATAACAGACTCCATGCTCCTTCCCCTAACATAACCTCTCTGCAAAACAAAATTATAAATTCTTGAAGCCTCATCCCTCACAACATTTGGAAGATTTAAAAAAGAGGCAACTCTCCTCAACTCAGCCATAGCTAATCTTAAGTTTCTTTCAATTGATGTTGAAACTCTTTCTTGCCATTTTTTAAGTCTGAGAAATTTTCTTGTTTGGCCTGCCTCTAATTTATAGATATCTGAAATCTCTCCTACATTTGTTGTTAATCCTTTATCAAACTTCTGTATGCTTAAGGGAGCGCCTCCCCTCCCTTTCTTCTCAGATTTATCAGACTTGCCATGAAGCTCCTGCCCGGTATCAACCATCTTCTCTTCTATCACAAGCCCGCAATCCTGGCAGATTATCTCTCCCCTATGCTCATCATAAACAAGATTTATACTGTTGCATTCTGGACATTTTTTTATATATGCCATTTTCCAAAGAAAACTTCCGTAAGCTTTATAAATCTATGCCTTCTTTATTTATAAATCTTTCGATATCTTTTTAAATAACTTTTAATCGTCTTCTTCAATTAAAACAGCATTCACACATCCTTCCTGACTCGGCCGATTTGTTATTTTGGCTTTTCCTTTTTCAGTCTCAATTATCCCTGATTTAACTAAAACATTTTGTCTTGCAAGAAATCTGTTTGGAGGGGTTTCTAAAACATTTTTAATTTTAACTTTTTCGCACTTTCCTGTTTTTTTATTATAAACATTAGCTATATTTGTAGACAACAAAACAACCCTAACATTCCCACCCCTCCCCCTAATCTCCTTCTTTTTTTCTTCTCCTAATCTAACTACTCTCGGCTGTCCTGGCAACTCATGCTTTTTTTTCTTTCTTTGCTTATGATAAATTCCTCCTGTTATTTTTTTTCCAGTTCTCATAATTTTTTTCTGTTAGGATGATTTAAATATGTTGCGGTTATGCATCCTGCCCAAACTTAAAAAAATCTTCTAACACTAAAAACTGAAATAAAGCAAAAAAAGGAAAAGATTTAAAAACTACCTAAACAAGAGAAAAGTATGGTTAACGGAATTGAAAGACCGCTGGATTTATTGAACAGCAGTAAAGGAAAAGAGATTTTAGTGTTTCTGAAAAATGATAAGCAGTTAGTAGGAACTCTTTTAGCATTTGACATACACGTGAATATTGTTTTAGATAATGCGAAGGAAATGGAAGGCGGAGAAGTGAAAAGAAACATCGGGCTAACATTTTTAAGAGGAGATACAATAATCTTTATCTCTCCAGCGTCAAGTGTAGAGAAAAAATAAAGAGGAAAATTCTGCTGAATTTTAAAAAAGCATAATAATTTATAAACTTCTTCTCCTTAACTTATTTATGAAAATTCAAATAATTTTTTTAGGAACAGGGCAAGCTATCCCTACTGCTACAAGGAACCACTCATCAATACTTCTAAAATACAAAAATGAAAATATTCTTATTGATTGTGGAGAAGGAACCCAAAGGCAATTCAGAAAAGCAAAAATTAATCCATGCAAATTAACTAAAATATTAATCACGCACTGGCACGGAGACCATGTTTTAGGCCTGCCCGGCTTGCTGCAAACATTAGCTTTAAACAATTACAGCAAACAACTAGAGATTTACATTCCAAAGGGAACAAAACATTTTATTGATTTAATATTCAAAATCTTTGTTTTTAAAGGAAAAATTAACTACAAAATTTATGAAAAGCAAGGAAAAATATTTGAAAACCAAGACTTCATCATACAAGCCCTACCAATGATTCATGGAGCAAAATGCTTAGCTTATAGTTTTATAGAAAAAGACAAGTTGAAAATCCGCAAAGAAAAATTAGAAAAATTAAAAATAAAAGGAGAGATTATAAAAGAGCTCGCAAATGGCAAAAATATTGTATGGCAGGGTAAAAAAATCTTAGCAAAAGACCTAACATATCTTCAAAAAGGGAGAAAAATTAGCTTTATTTTTGATACCTCAGTGAACAAAAACATAATTAAACTGGCGAAAGATTCTGACTTGCTGATTTCAGAAGCAACTTATACTGAAGAAGAAGCAGACCTTGCAAAAAATTACTGCCATTTAACAGCAGGCCAAGCAGCAAAACTTGCAAAAGAGGCAAATGCCAAAAAATTAATTTTAACTCACATAAGTCAAAGGCACGAGAATAACAAAGAGAAATTGTTAAAAGAAGCAAGAAAATTTTTTAAGAATACAAGCGTTGCTGAAGATTTAATGAGGGTTGAAATCTAAAAAGAATATTTTTAAAAGCTCTTTTTTTAATATATTTATGCTCCTGTAGCTCAGCCTGGATAGAGCACCTGCCTTCTAAGGCAGAACCTAAGAAAGCAGGGGGTCGTAGGTTCGAATCCTACCAGGAGCATTCAAACAAACATAAAATTAATAAAGGCCAATATCTTAAAATAAACAAGATGGCAATAGATATTTCAGGTTTAAGTTATTTTATGCCGATTTTTGGGTTTTTGTTTGTATTTGTGATTGTTTATGCATTATTATCCAAAACAAAATTATTAGGAGAAAACACATTTATCAACATTCTTATTAGTTTCATAATTGCCATAATTTTTGCAGTCACATCTTCTACACAAGAATATGTTCAAACCGTAACTCCTTGGTTCGTTGTTTTAATAGTGGCATTATTTTTTATCTTAATAATTATTGGATTATCGCAACAAAAAATAGAAGATATTATGAAGCCGAGTTTTGTCTGGGTTTTTATTGTTCTCCTAATTTTAGTTTTCTTAATCTCTGCAATAAAGGTTTTTCCTGCAGCTTTCGGAAGTGCTTGGAATGATATTATAGGTTTTGTTACATATAAAGAGAGAATAGCAGGAGCAATAATCTTACTGATAATAGCTGGAATAACTGCTTGGATAATTACAAAAAAATAAATTAACTATTTTCCAAACTCTTTAACTCTTGTATCAACCTCTTTTCCTGCTTTTAAAAAATCAATCTCCTGATTGATTAATTTTCTTAAAACCTCTCTCAAATCTTTTATTTTAACTCTTATTTGTTTTGTTGTATCTCTATCGCGAATTGTAACATCTCTATTTTTCAAAGACTCTTCATCAATTGTAATGCAATAAGGGCATCCTGCTTCATCCATTCTTGAATACCTCCTTCCTATGCTCCCATCTTTATCATAAAAAACATTGAATTCTTTCTTCAACTCTGAATAAATTTCTTTTGCTAATTTTTCAAATTCTCCTTTCACAATAGGAAACACAGCTGCTTTTATTGGAGCAAGATTGGGAGGCAACTTTAAAACAACATTCTTTCTTTTCTCATCATAACCATAAGCCTGGCATAATAAAGCTAAAAAAACTCTTTCCATGCCAAAAGTCGGCTCTATTACTTTTGGAATAATCTTCTTCCCTGTTTTTTCGTCGAAAATCTCTAAGTTTTCTTTAGAAAATTTAGCATGCTGCGACAAATCAAACTGGCCCCGATTAGCAATTCCCGCCACCTCCTTACTCCCAAAAGGATATTCATAATCAATATCAAAAGTAGAAGAAGAATAATGACTCAACTCGTCTTTTGTATGCTCTCTTACTTTAACCTTATCCATATCCAAACCTATTTTTTTTAACCACAAAAGTTGCTCAGCTAACCAGTAAGCATGCCATTCTTCTAATCTTTTTTCTTTTATCATTTCTTTTACCTTAATTTTTCTTAAATCTTCCTTGCCTTTCTCTTGAGTTTCTGCATCTAAAAAGTTTATTTCTAAATTTTCATGCTCCTTGCTAAGAAGAGGGCATTTTTTCTCATCAGGATGAATAAAAAATTCAAACTCACCAATTGTGAATTCCCTGCTCCGAAATAAAAAATCTCTTGGAGCTATTTCATTTCTAAAACACTTTCCTATTTGCAAAATCCCAAATGGCAACTTAACTCTTGAAATTCTCGTTATCTGTTTAAAATTTAAAAACATTCCCTGAGCAGTTTCTGGTCTTAAATAAGCAACTAAGGACTCCTCTTCTATTGGGCCAATTCTTGTAGAGAACATTAAATTTAAACTTCTTGCTGTGCTTTTATCTAATTCCCCGCCGCAAAAAACACATCTGGCTTTTTCTAACTCTTTTTCTTCAACTTTATTGAATTTCTTGCATTTTTTACACTTCACAGACAAATCTTTAAAACTCGCTAAATGACCTGATGCTTCCCAGGTTTTAGGATGACTTATTATAGACGCATCAATCCCAACCATATTGTCTTTTTCATGAACAAAATATTTCCAAAAATCCTGTTTAATATTATTCATTAACTCTGCTCCTAAAGGTCCAAAATCCCAAAAACCTGCCAAACCGCCGTATATCTCAGAACTTGGAAATACAAACCCTTTTCTCTTGCAAAAACTTGCTAACTCTTCAATTGTTAATTTTTCTTGCATAAGACTATTATTTGTTTTTTTTATTTTTAAATCCTTCTCAACAAGCTCTTTAAATTTTTTTTCTGCCTCTTCCTTACTTTTTCCAAGATAAGCAACAGTTCTTGAAATAACTTTTTTCCCTTTTCTCTTGCTTTCCCTTGCATAATAATATTCTTTCCCTTTAATCTTTTTCTTCACAATATACATCTACTTATTACCCACTACAACTTTTTAAATCTTTTCTCTCTTTAAATAAAAATAAAAAAACAAAAAATATCTAGTTTTATGAATTATTATTTTTATAGAGAATTAGATACTAACAAGCTAAGAAAAATAAAAGAAAGCAAACTAGTCCTTATTATTGGCACTCTTACATTAGGAGCAGCAAGCTTATTTGCAGCAAGTTATCTTTATCTTGGTTTAAAAACTAAAAAAGCAATTTACCAATTTTTTGATAATTTTCAATCTTATATTACAAGCTCTTCTCGTCCTGCAGATTCTTATTCTTCAGATTCAAAAAATAGTAGATAAAGCGCGGGGAGGGACTCGAACCCTCGAAAACTCGCTCTGCAGGCGAGCGCCGTAGCCGCTGGGCCACCCGCGCCTATTTCAAAAACATAAGAGGGCTTTATTAATTTTTCTTTTATTGTCTAAAATTTGGTTGATTAATTTGTAAAAATCTAATAGAAACACTATAACCTTCACTTAAAGAACACTGCTTTAAAATCTCTCTTATCTCTTAAGAAAAACTCTCTAAAAAATTCCTTCTTATTTATTCTTGCTAGAAACAATAACCATAATCATAGCAGTAATTATAACCAAAGCAACAATAACTAAAGCCCCATATTGCTGCCACCACCAACTGCCAATAAACTGCCAGTCTGAAAAAGACAAGATTGTAATTATTATAAAAATAGCCGCACCAACACCAAAAAATATCCATTTATAACTTTTCTCGTCTGGAATAAAAGCGCCTGCTAATATCAAAGCAATAAGAAGAATAGCAACCCCTATTCCTACTTTTGGAAACAAAGTTTGAAAAAAAGCAGAAACAAAACCTAATTGTAATGCCAATAAACCTATTGCAATCGCAATCAACACAGCTGCCCCTTTATTTTCTTTAAAAACTTTTATTTGAGAAATAAGAGCATAAACTACTGCAAAAATCAAAAGAAATGGCAAAACATATTGAAAAAAACCCAAATCTTCTAATTGTTGCAAAAGATTATTAAAACTAAAACTTCCGACCTGCAACATTAAGCCAAACATTTTTATTCTCTTTTTTTAATCAAGCTCACGAATATTTAAATATCTTTCTATCCCCCACCCCCTCCTTTCCCCCCACTCACTAAAACTATTATTATAGCAGCCACTATTATAACAACAAAAACAACATTAGTAACTATACTACTTCCATAACCTCCTTTAAAAGCATTGACAATATGTCCCCACACCCCGCTAAAAACTAATAAAGCAATAATCAAAACCAAACCAACTAAAACTCCAAAAGTAATTTTCAACCACTTTTCTCCAGTATCGCCTCCAGCAAAAGAATAGAGCATTAAAAAAATCATCATCACAACAGCCATAATTACCAGCAAAGGCATTAAATTTACAATTAGATTTCTCGGCCCAGGAAATGCAATCAAAATAAGACCAATAACAAAAGCTATTATAGCATTAATTTGCCTTTTGCCTTCTCCTAAAACCTGTGTCTTATCAAGAATAGCAAATATTAAAGTAAACACAAGTAAAAAAGGCAGTACTATCTCCATAAAAAAAGGGGAAGTTAAAATTGTTTCTGCCATTTTTAAACTTACTCTACTACTTCACTAAACTCCTCAGCTTCTCCGCCTTCTTCCATTATTGGCAAACTTGATTTACTGACAATAAAAATATCTCCAATAGCTTTAACAAATTGATGCGGCACAATTATACCTCTCGCACCGCCAATCATCCTACTCATATGACTGCTAACTCTTATTCTCCAACCGTCAATCTTATTCTCAGTAAGATTAGCCTCTTCTACCTCTCCTAAAAAATCCCCTCCATCAGTATATGCCTTTCTTCCAATAACCTCTGAAATTTTTTTTATTTTTAACATAAGAAAAATAAAAATAACTGGTTTATATACTTTTCTATGCTCAAACTTTTCATTACCCAGAAATCTTTATATTAGCAACTTAACCATAATGCATCATATTCATGAGGATATTTTTCTTCTATATATTTTCTTGCACCATCACTCAAATTTTTAAAAACTTTTCTTGCTCTTATATAGTTTCCCCCATCCATTAACTTTCTAAACTCCTTTATCTCTTCTTCTAATCTTCCATCTGGCTCTCTTTTTCTTGCTTCTTCCAAACGCCGCACAAGCTCATATCTATTAAACATTTTAACTTCAGCAAGCCAGAAAAACAGCTTGCTCTAATCTATAACAATATTTAGAATACCTTTAGCTGAAACAATCTTCTTCTGTTTT
>CAYTYH010000002.1:0-12979 GCA_964441965.1 Candidatus Woesearchaeota archaeon
ATAAGTTGTTGCATCTTTATTATCTTTTCCTTTTATAATGTTTAGGAGAAGAAGAGTGTCGTCAATATTTTTAGCTATAGGGCCGATTTGGTCAAAGCTCATTGCTAAATCAATTAAACCATATCTTGAAACTAAACCATAAGTTGGCTTTACGCCAACAATTCCGCAATGAGAAGCAGGATTTCTTATTGAACCGCCGGTATCGCTTCCTAAAGCTAAATCACAAAATCCAGCTGCAACAGCTGCAGCACTTCCTGAAGAAGAGCCGCCAGGAATTCTGTCAAGAGCAACAGGGTTTCTTGTTGGTCCGAAAGCTGAGGTTTCTCCAGATGAACCGCAAGCAAATTCATCCATATTTGTTATGCCAATAATCAAACCATCTTCTTTTTTTATTTTTTCAATTACAGTTGCATCGTAACTTGCTTTGTAATTTTCTAAAGTTCTTGAAGCGCAACTTGTAATAAGCTCTTTAACATTTATATTTGCTTTAACCGCAATTATTTTTCCTGCTAATTTTCCTGCAATACCTTTTTTTATTTTTTCATCAATTTTTTTTGCCTGTTCTAAAACAGAAGGATTAAGCTGCAAGATGGCGTTTATTTTTTTCCCTTTTTTATTGTCTTTTTCTATTCTTTCAAGATAAATTTTAACTTTTTCTTCTGTGTTCATTTTAATTCTACATGCTTAATCTCATTTTTCTTTGTATCATAAATTGCTAAAGAGGGATTGTTCTTTATTCCTGCTAACTCGCCAGGATTAACTAATAAAGTTTTTCCTTTTATTTCTTGTTTTTTTTCATGGGTGTGGCCATAAAAAACAGCATCATACTTGCCTGATAAAGCCAAATTTTCTGCAAAAAAAGGAAAATGAGTAAATGATATTTTTTTGTTATCAAGTGTTAATTCAGCATAGTCGCCGTGAAGGTTGACATTCTCAGATTTTAAGGCAAAGAGGGTTGTGGTGTATCTATCTTCGATATTTCCGAAAACAAGATGGACTTTTCCGAAAAATTTTTCAAGTTCTTTAATCACAAAAGGGCTTGTTAGGTCGCCACAATGGATTATTTCAGAAACCCCTTCTTTTTCAAAAATTTCAAAAGCTTTTTTCAAGTTTTCAATTTTGTCATGAGTGTCGCTTATTATCCCTATTTTCATTCTTCCCACCCTTTCTTTTCAGCTTTTATAAACTCGTTTTTAATTGAAGGAGCATTCTCAAAAAATATTTTTCTAAAAGAAGGGTCTGTTTCTTGACCTTCTCCTTCTTTTCTTGTTGTATATTCTCTTTCTACTGCACTTTCTTCAATTTTTATTTTTTCTAAAGCTTTAACAAAATTATCAATTATTTCTTTTGCTTGTTTTTTAATCTCTTTTTGATTTAAAGCCATAAATTAATAAAAAGATAAGAATTTATAAACCTCACGTTTATTTTTGAACCATAAAGAGACTAAAAATAAATAGAAGGAAACCCGAGCAACCTTGCTAAGGGGTTGATAACATTAATAAGATAAGAACTGGAATTTTGGAAATCTTTTTCTCTTTTTTTTAAGTAGAGCATTTTCCCTTTATGATAAAATTGTTGAGGTTTTAATTCTGGAACATGCAGGCCAACAACAGCATCTTCATCTAATTTACGAATTAAATGAGAGGTAGGGATTCTTTCTCCTTTTTGTTGGGGGGTGGTGGGGATGTCATAGCCGCAGATCAAGTCAGTTATATTTGGTATTTTATGTTGATTTGCATTTAGAAGAGCAAGAGCTTTTTGGAAATTATCTACTACATGGGTTTGATTATACTTAAAGCAATTTCTTAAGGTGGGTTGTAAAGCTCTAACTATTTCTTCTACTCTCTTTGCTTCTTTACCTTCAGCTAAAATTAATAAATTCCTCTTATTGCGCATTTTCTCATATAAGATTTAGTTTTATAAGGAAGAGTGTAGATAAGTAAGGAAAAGGGTTTTTAAATGTTTTGTTGATTGGTTCTGGTTGTTAAAAAGCTGGTTTTATTAAATATTGAGATGTTCTTGATTTGCAGCAGCATAATCAGCTCTTGCTTCTTCAAATAGGGAATGAGAGGGTTGTTTAGAATGATGGAAATCAAAATTAAAAGAAGAATCATAAAAGCAGATAACAATTTCTGTTTCATTATTATATTGTTTCCATGCATCTGTCTGCTGTAATAAGCAAGGGACAATTAATCTCATTAAACCTTTTCTAACTTCTTCTCCTAATTCATAATAAAGCCCGCTAAAAAGAGGCATAATAAAACAAGCTTTTTGCTGTTGAGGTTTCCTGCTGTCAATTATTCCTATACCTCTTTCTAAACCATTTGATTCAGCATATTTTTTTCCTCTGATAACTTCTTCTAAATGTTCATTGAACCAGTTTATTGCAGCTTGTCTTAGTGTTATTTGTTCCTTATACCCTCTTCTTAATCTTTCCTCATTAACCCTGGACATATAATCAAGAATTTCTTCAAATTGTTTTTGCTTTAATCTTTCAATTTCATAAGGGTCTTTTTGATCAATAGAACAAAAAAAGAAAGTTATTGGTAGAGGAGAGTTATTTCCACCAAAATCATTTCCCTTCCCTCTTTTTTTTAACTCACGAATTTGATAACCGCCTTTTGTCGCAAGAGTTTCTAACATCAATAAAAAGAAGAATAGCTGATTTAAAAAACTTGTGTTTTGGGGTTATGGGGTGAGGCGGTCTCTATCTCTTGGAAACATTGTAACCTCTCTTATATTATCTATTCCTAACAAAACCATTGTGAATCTTTCTAATCCTATACTCCAACCACTATGAGGAGGAGCTCCATATCTGAAGCTGTTTATATAACTTTCAAAATTTTTTGGATTCAAGTTTTTGGCTTTTAATCTTTTGATTAGAAGGTCTGGAATATGGATTCTTTGCCCTCCTGATGAGATTTCCATTCCTTTATATAAAGCATCGAAACCCTCGCTTAATTTTGCTTTTGGGTCAGCATTTTTAGGCATAATATAAAAAGGTTTTAAGGCTGAAGGCCAGTCATAAGTAAAGACAATACAATCTTTATACATGCTGCACAATTTTTTTTCTTGTTCTGGAGTAAAATCCTCCCCCTCCTCCCCTCCAACTTTTTTTATTGCTTCTTCATAACTTAAATAAACTGCTTTTGGAATGTTTAATTTAACTTTTAATAACTCTAACTCTTCTTTGCATTTTTCGACTATATTTTTAATCATATATTTGACAACACCCTCTAATTCTTTCATTATTTCTTGTTGTCCAGCAAATGCCATTTCTATGTCCATCTGCCTTATCTCATTTATGTGGCGGGTTGTGTTGTGTTTTTCTGCTCTCCATACAGGAGTAATCATAAAAGTTTTCTCCATTGAGCAGGCAAGCATTTGCTTGTAAAGTTGAGGAGATTGTGCAAGAAAAGCTTTTTTTTCAAAATATTTTACAGGAAATAATTCAGTTCCTCCTTCAGAAGCAGAAGAGATTATGCAGGGAGGCTGCATTTCAATAAACCCTTTTTTATAAAAAAATTCTCTGAAACTGTTGCAGATTTCATTCTGAATTTTAAATATAGCTTGAACTTTTCTTCTGTGAAAATCAAGAAACCTATTATCTAATCTTTTGCTTATCTCTGTTTTAGAGAAATCAGAGACATCTATTGGCAATGGAGATTCTGATTTGCTTATGACTTCAATTTTTTCCGGAAGTATCTCTTTTCCAGAAGGAGCTTGTTTGCTTTTCACCACATTTCCCTTTACACTTATGACACTTTCTCTATTAATTTTTTTCATTAATTCAAAAGTTTTATTGTCAGTTTTTTCTTTGTGGCCTGTTACCTGTATTAATCCTGTTATATCCTTCAGCAAAAGAAATCTGACTTTTCCCAAATCTCTTGTGTCATGAACCCATCCTTTTAGGAGAGCTTGCTTTTTTTCTTCTTTTAATACATCTTTAATATAATCTCTTTTCATGTTAGAATTAAAGATAAGATGTTTATAAAATTAACCTTGTTTTTCTTTTTTAATGAACTCTGTATACTTGCATTTACCGCAATAGATTCTGTCCTTAGCTTTCATTAGGAATATCCCTGGACCGCATCGCGGACAACAACTCTCTCTTTCAATTTTATCTCCGACTATCTTGTATTTTGTCCATCTTTTACTTGGAGGCTTATTTTTATGAGGTTTTTTTCCTTTTTTTGCTTTTTTTTCTTCTGCCATTTTTAATTTTTGTTTTCAGTTTTATTTTGTGTTTCTTGAGGTTGAGAAGTTGAAGCAGTTTCTTCTTTTTGTTTGAGTTGGTCAGCAAAAATCTCTTCAAGTTTTTTGTTTCCAATTTTAATAACTTTGGTGTTTATCTGTATTGTGTCTTTGCTAATAGTGTTCCCTCTTACTGTTTTTTTTAATCTTAATCCTTTCGGCATTCTTGTTTTTCCTTTTTTTCCTTCTTTCCTCGGCTTTTTTTTCATTCCAAAACCTTTTGTCAATAAAACTCTTTTTAATCCAGAACCTTCAATCTCTTTCATTCCTGGGAATCCTGCTTTATCAGAAGTTCCTGTAATCTCTAATTCATAGCCTTCTAATTCAGTCTTTAATTCCTTTCCGTCAAGTTTTTCTCCGATTTTTCTCCCAATTAGGGATTCGTTTTCTGTTTCTAATTTAAAGGTTTTTCCTTTGTGAGAGATATTTATTTTGAATGGCATTTTAAAGCGAGATTAAAAATAAAATTGCGAAAGCTATTATTAATTCAATATAACCTATTCCTCTTATAGTTTTTTCATTTTTAAATATTTGTAATGCTATTTTTTTGATTTTTTTAGGATAGATTACAAGCATTGAACCTTCCATTATCATTAGCAATACTAAGATGATTAATAATATTAGGGTTGTCATCATATTTTTGAGAAAAAAAGGCTTTTTAAATTTTCTTAATCCAGGCAAGATTCTAAATTCCCCATGTAACATTATCTTTTCTTTTTATTTCAGCAATTTCTTTTAATATAGCTATTTCTTCACTTGATAAGAGATTTTTATTTTCTTTGAATTTTCTGAACTGGGTTTCTGTAATGTTGGGATATAAGAATTTTGAGTTTTTTAATTGCCTTTCAAAATTAGCTTGAGGAATTGATATAGCTACCTCTTGCCCCTCATTTGCTTCTTCAACTGACTTGTTTTCAGATTGAATTGTTTTTATCTTTCCTTTCTCCTCATTGTTTTCATCAAAAAGCCCTATGTTGCTTTTTAACTTTCCTGCTAAAACTTTGACTCCGAAAATTGCTGGCTTTGAATTTCTAAAAACATATTGGTGGAGTATTTCAAGCTTAAAAATAGAACCAAGCCCCATTAATTTTTCTTTTTCTATTTCTTTTCTTTTCTCTTCTTGCCATTTTGTTAATTTTTCAATTAATTCGTAGATGACCTCTCCTTTTATTACTTTAATTTCTTTTTCTAATCCTTTTGCTTCGTCTTCTATATCTACATTGAAACCTAATATGACAGCATTTAAGGGGTCTTCTTTCAAACTGGCCTTTGCAGTTATTATATCCTGCTTTGTTATATTTCCAATGCCTGCTTTAAAAACTTTAATATTGTTCTGTCTTAATAGAAATAAAAGAGCTTCTAAACTTCCAAGAGATTCTGCTTTAATTATTATTCCCTCTTTGTCTGTTTCTATTTCCCTTAAATCTTTTTTAAATTCTTTTTCAATTTCTTCAAGGTTGTCATCAAAAATAATAAAGGGCATTCCGGGCAAGATTTCTGCCTTTTCAGTTATTTGCATTCTTATGCCCGTAGCTGCTGTTACTTCCTCTTTATTTTCAAATTTATCGCATAAGGGACATACTTCTTCCAATACCCTAATCTTGCTTATTACAGGCTTTTCAAAACTCGCGATAGCTATTTTATCACCTCTCTTTAATTTTCCATCGTATAAAATTGCTTCAATATACTGAATTGCTTTTTCTTTTTTAATCTCAAAAACAACTCCTTTAGCTTTCTCCCCTAATGATAGCTGTTTTGCTAAGAATTTTTGACTTAAACCGCATAAAACCATTAGCAATTCTTCTAGTCCTTGTTTTGTTTTTGCAGAAACAGGGATTAAAGCTATTTTTTTAGTGAAATCTTCGATATTATAAAACAAATCTGATTTGAAACCGTGCCTTTCTAATGCTGTTTGAATTTTATAGAGTTTTTCCTGAAATTCTTGCTGCGAATTTATTGGCAGAGTTTCGATGTTTTCTTTTAATTCTTTTGAAGGGTCAAATCCAGAAATCTTGTCTATTTTGTTTAATGCTACAATAAAAGGGGTCTTGTTTTGTTTTAGGATTTGAATTACTTCTGAAGTTTGGGGCATTATTCCTTCATTAATATCTATGACTAATATTGCTAAATCTGCTAAACTTCCCCCTCTTTTTCTCAGGTTTGTAAAAGCCTGATGTCCTGGAGTGTCTATAAACAAAAAGCCAGGAATTTTTAAAGGAACTTTATATTTGTCAAGAAGATGGCAGCTTTTTCTTATGTTTTCAGAAGGAAAAAGAGTAAAAGAAATTTTCTGGGTTATTAAGCCAGGTTCTTTTTCTGTGACTTTTGTTCCTCTTAGACTATCCAGTAGGGTTGTCTTTCCATGGTCAACATGACCTGCAACTGTTACAATTGGTTGTCTTATCATTTTGCTTTTTTCCTATTGTATATTTTTGAATATAGATTTGTTTTTAAAGATTAAGTTTTTAAAATTTTAATTAAAATGATAGATGAATTTAGCGAATTTGAAAAAATAGTAAGGGAAATTTACAGGAAAGCAGAAGAAGAAAATAGGTTAATTCAGAATCCGCCTGATTCTGTTGTGAGAGAGATGGCTTTAAGAGAACAAGAAGTTAGGAAAACCAAATATGGGAGTTTAATGGCTGAGTCAGAACCGACATCAAGAGCTGCTATGTTTACTAAGAATAGCGTTGATTCTGAGTTTGGCGAAAAAGAAAGAGGGTTGTTAGAAAAAATGGAAAGGAAGTTGTCAAGAGAGAAGCTTATCAGTAGAGATGTTATAGTTGGTGATGGACGTGAGAATATAACAGCTAGGTTAATAGTACCAGAAAAATGGGCTCATGTCGTTTATGGAGGGACAAGATTGTTTTCTGAATCAACGAGAATTGTTAGGAATCCAACTCATACCGTAGTTATGTTTTATGATGAAAATTATGATAGGAATAAAGGAAAGCCTTTGCCAGAGAAAGACATTGAAATAAGAATAGCTTTTTCTAAAAATGGAAGAAGTATAAAAATAGTGAGAAACAGTAATTATTTAGGAGAATGGAAAAAAGGAGTTTTTACAGGAGAGGATTGGAGAGTTAAACAAAAAAAGGACGCGATTTTTTTACATGCAGGATGTAGACAAGACGAGCTTGAAATGGCTCATGGAGGTTACGAAATTCAGAACTCTTTATTTGTTGCTTTAAGTGCAAATGGGAAAACTTCTCTAACTTGCAAACCTTTAGCAAGGAAAGCGGGAGAAAAATCATGGCTTATTCAAGATGATGGGGGAACATTAACAAGAAACGGACAGTTTAGAGGTTTTGAAGCAGGAGGTTTATTTGTCAAAACAGACGGATTGAATCCGAGTGAACAAGGAGAAATTTATTATGCTTGTTTAAGGCCAGAGAGCTTTCTTGAAAATGTATATGTAGATTCTAATGGAGAAATTGATTTTTATAAGATTGAGAGAACTAGTAATGGAAGGGCTGTTGTTAGAAGAGGCGATTTAATGCATACAAGTCAGAATATTAATGTTGATAGAGTTCATAATCTATTTATTATAACTCGCGGCGAACTTATTCCCGCTATTTCAAAATTAACCCCCGAACAAGCAACTGCATTTATGGTTTTAGGGCAATCAGAAGAATCAAGTGCAGGAGACCCGACGCAAGAAGGGAGGATTAGAAATGTGTTTTTTTATGATCCTTTTGTTGCAGGAGACAGAGCAAAACACGCAAATTTGTTTTATGATATTTTAAAATCTAATGATATTAAATGTTACCTTTTAAATACAGGAGGGCTTGGGATAGGAAGTACCTATCGAGATATTAGATTACAAGATACGATGGGAATTTTAGATTCTGTTTTAAGAGGGGGATTAGAAGATTGGGTGGAAAGCGAGGGTACAGGTTTAGAAGTTCCTAAAGCTATAAGGAGTGTGGATTCTGTTTTATTACATCCAAGAAGCAATTTCTATTCTGCTTCTGATTTTGACAAAAGACAAAAAGCTTTAGATAAAAGAAGAACAGAAATACTTGAAAAATATGAGGGGTTAGATAAAAGAATTTTAGATGTTTTTAAGAAATAATCAGATTGCTTTTTCTTTTTTTAGCAGCTCTTTCTTTTTTCTTATGCCCCTATTATAACCTCCTAAACTTCCGTCACTTTTAATTACGCGATGGCAGGGTATTTTAGGATTTTTATTTGCTTTTAATGCTTGTCCCACAGCTCTTGGGCTTGTCTTAAGTTTTTTTGCTATAAAGCCGTAAGTTCTTACTTCTCCTTTTTTAATTTTCTTCACTTCTCTATAAACTCTTTCTTGGAATGGGGTCGGCATAAATTTTTTAAGAAAAATAAACTTTAATAATTTATGGATTTAGAAGAAAAAATAAAAATATCTCTTGCATATTTAATGCAGGGTTTGATTATTGTTCTTATAGGAATAGCTGTTTATAATAAAAATTATGTAGGTATTTTCAATGGGTTTTTTGTTCTTATTATAATGTCATTGCCTTTCTTTTTGAGAAGAAAATGGAACATAACTTTGCCGTGGAGTTTAAATTTTTTAATTCTCTTCTCTCTTCTTATTCATACAGGAGGAATCATAGAGAACTGGTATCGTATCTTTCACCCTTTTTATGATAAGTTTGCTCATCTAATTGGTTCTATAACAATAGCTTTGTTAGGATTCGCTTCTGTTTTAATAATTGATAGGCATACAAAAGTTGAGTTAACAAATAAGTCTATTATCTTCTTTGTTATTATTTTCACTCTTGCTGTTGGAGCTTTATGGGAAATTGGAGAATTTACCCTTGATACTCTTGTTGGAACTAATGCGCAGTATGATGGTTTGGAGGGAACTATGTTTGATTTGATTTTGGATTTGTTTGGTGGTATAATTGCAGGAGGAATTGCTTACTTCCAACTTAGAAAAGGGAAGGAAAAATTTATAGACAGCCTTCTTAAAACAATGAAACTAAAGTTGAAAGTAGATTCGCGCAAATCTTGATAAAACTTAAATACAAATTTTTCTTTATTAGTTTATGGAAAAATTAATGTTTGCTGGTCTAATGTTAATTTTTGTAGGCATGGTTTTCATAATAATTTCTTTAATTAGTTTAGTTTTGAAAGGAGAAGTTAGGGGGGAGGTGGCGGTTGGTGGTTTTATAGGGCCTATACCTTTTGGTTTCTTTACATCAAAAAAAGCTTTTTTGTTATGGCTTACTATTATGGTGGTTGGTTTGGCTTTGTGGTTTTTAGCAAGAAAAATTTAAGATTCCAATCCTTTTAAAAACTCATAAATGCAAAACTTAATATCTTTAGAGTAGCCCCCTTCTAAAACTGCAAAAGTCGGGATATTAAGTTTTTTAATTAAATTTCCTATTTTTTTGTAGGTTGTGATTTTTAAATTAAAATCACTCAAATTGTCTTTTTCATAACTATCAAAGCCAGCTGAAATGCCAAGTAATTCTGGATTGAAATTTTTTATTTTCTTCAAGGCAAGTTTCAGTTTTTCTAAATAAGTTTTTTCATTTGTTCCTGGAGGCAGGGGAAAATTAATGCAATTTTCTTTTGATTTTAAACCGCTTCCTGGATAAAGAGGAAATTGATGCAGGCTCACATAAAGCACTTTTTTATTTTTTAAGAAAATGTTTTCTGTTCCATTTCCATGATGCACATCAATGTCAAGTATCGCAGCTTTTTTAATTTTATCTAATTGTTTTTGAATAGCAATTGCTATATTATTAAAATAACAAAATCCTTCTGGCTTAAAAGAGGCATGATGCCCTGGCGGTCTCATTAGAGAGAAAGTTTTTTCTTTAAATGCGAGATTTGAAGCAAGGATTGCAGAGCCTGCTGCAAGTTTTGCATATTCATAAATGTTAGGCAGGTTCGGAGTGTCTAAATCAAAAAAACTTCTCTTCTTTACACTTTCTATATGTTCCTTAGTATGAACTAAAAGCAAGTCTTTATCAGAACAGGGTTTTGGTTTAATGAACTCGTAATTTTTTGATTTCAAAAATTTATAACTCTCTCTTATCCTTTCTGGACTTTCTGGATGCCCTAATTGATAATATTCTAAACATTTTTTAGAAAAAATTATTTTCATTTTTATTTTATTTTAAAACAAAAATATAAAAACTTTGTTCTCTCTTATAATTTATGGACAAAACTTTAGAAGAATTGCAAGAAGAATATGATTTGGAGCTGGATAAGATAATTAGAGTTATAAAGAAAATGAAGGTAAAGAGAGTTTTGCTTCAATTTCCAGATGGATTAAAACCCTATTCACTTAAGATTGCAGATGAGTTAAAAAAAAGAACAAGGAATAAAGTGGATTTTTTTATTTGGTTTGGCAGTTGTTATGGTGGCTGCGATATTCCGGTTTTAGGAAAAAACGAGAAAGAAGTTGATTTGGTTGTTCAATTTGGGCATTCTGCCTGGGATTATGGAAAGAAAAGCGGGATTGAGGTTGTAAGAGTTTGAAAAATTTAAGCTTTTAAAATGAGCTCTGTTAAAAATCAATTCCTTTTATTGTTTTTTTATCTTTGTCGTAATGATGTTTTTTCTTTTTAAATTCAGTTACTATGTTTGCTATTTTAAGAACTTTTTTACCGGCTTTTTTTCCAGTAATTATAACATGACATTTTCTGTTTTCGAGTAAGTTTAAAAGGTCTTTTTCTTTAAGGAGGTTGAATTCTAAAGCATATAAAATTTCATCAAGAATGACAAGAAAATATTTTTTGCTTAAAAATTTTGCAGCTAATTCAAAAGCTTTTTTTACTTCTTCTCTGTGCGATTTTTTCTTTGCAGGAAAAAAAGTCTTTTTCCCAAAATTATAAAAATCTATATTTTTGAATTTTTTTAAAATTCTCTCACCAGTCTCTCTTTTTTTCATGAACTGTATTATTCCTACTTTTCCGTATTTACTTGCTCGAATTGCATGTCCTATAGCTGCAGAAGTCTTTCCTTCACCTCTACCATAATAAACTATTAATTGATTTTTCATCTTAATTTACTCAAATTTAATTTGCATTTGCACAAATTTAAAACCTGCTTTTTTCTGCTTTTGTCCCTATAAACAGTTAACCCCTTGCATCCTAATTTGTGAGCTAGAATGATTGTTTTTTTAACATCTTCTACAGATGCGTTTTCTGGAAGATTTACTGTTTTTGAAATCGCATTATCTGTATATTTCTGGAATTCTGCCTGTATCTTTATATGTTGTTCAATTGGTATGTTGTGGGCAGTTACAAAAATTTCTTTTATCTTGCCAGGAAGTTTTGTGTGTTTAATTGTTCCTTTTTCTGCAATTTCTAATAGCGTTTTTTTTGTCAGTTTAAATTTTTTAACTATTTTTTTAAAAAGAGCATTAAATTCTGTTATTGTTCTATAAGTGGTGTATCTTTGGTAGATAACATTAAATAAGGGTTCTATTCCATCAGAACAATCAGCTATGATTCCTATTGTTCCTGTTGGAGCAATTGTTGTGAGAGTGGCGTTTCTTAATTTTTCTTTTGCATAAATGCTGTTTTTAATGTTTGGGAAAGGTTCTCTTGATTCAGCCAGTTTTTTGCTTGCTTGTCTTGCTTCTTTTTGAATAAATGACATGATTTTTCTTGCTTGTTGAATCGCTTCTTTAGAATTATAGCTTATTTCTTGTTTAATTAAACAATCAGCAAATCCCATAATTCCTAATCCTATTTTTCTATTTTCTTTAACTTTTTCTTCTATTTTAGGCAATGGGAATTTACTTGCATCTATGCAGTTATCTAGGAAATGCACTCCTATTCTTACTAATTCCCCCAACCTATCATAATTAATCCCTCCTTTTTCTGTTATCTTAGATAAATTTATGCTTCCGAGGACGCAAGATTCATAAGGCAGTAGCGGCTGTTCCCCGCAAGGGTTTGTGGCTTCAATTTTTTCTTTTGGAGTTGGGTTGTGTTTATTAATTGTATCAATAAAAATCACTCCTGGCTCGCCATTATACCAAGCATTTTTGCATATTAAATTGAAAATATCCTCTGCTTTTTTTCTCTTTGTAGTTTTTTTTGAGTGAGGGTCAATTAGTTCGTAGCTTTGATTTTTTTTCAAATTTTTTATAAATTTATCAGTTAAAGCTACTGAAATATTAAAGTTAGGGAAATCCCCGCATCTTTTGCAACTTATGAATTTTTCTATGTCTGGATGTTCTATAGAAAGGATTCCCATATTAGCTCCTCTTCTAATTCCACCTTCTTTTATGGCTCCTGTTGCAGCATCAAAAACTTTCATAAAACTCACTGGTCCTGAGGCTATTCCTCCTGTATCTGCCACCCGAGAACCTTCTGGTCTTAATCTTGAAAAAGAAAAGCCTGTTCCGCCGCCAGATTTTTGAATTAAAGCCATTTCTTTTATTGCCTGAAAAATCCCCCCCAAATCATCTGGCACTGGGAGAACGAAGCATGCAGCAAGTTGTTGTAAGGGTCGGCCAGCATTTGCAAGAACAGGGATGTTTGGTAAAAATTCAAGATTAGTCATTACTTCAAAAAATTCTTTTTCTGATTTTTTTGCTTGCAAAGTTCCTTCATATTTTTTATCTATCGAAGCTATATTTTTTGCCACTCTTTTAAACATGTCTTTTGGCGTTTCAATTATTTTTCCTTTTATATCTTTTGCTAGAAATCTTTTTAAAATCAGTTTTGCATTATTAGTTAATCTTAGCTTACCCATTTTTATAACAAGATAAAAAACT
>CAYTYH010000003.1:0-11886 GCA_964441965.1 Candidatus Woesearchaeota archaeon
GGTGATTCTTCTTCAACTCCAATTTCAGTTTCAGCTGAAAGAAAATCTAAATTTTCAAATTTTCCAGAATAAATTGTTCCTATCTTTTTTTTATCTTTAGTTATAGCATTATAAGGGCAAGAAATCATACAAGCAGAACAACCAATACATTGTTCAGGAATTAATATAGGGTAATTTCCTTTTACAAAAACTATAGCATTTTCTCTACATACCTCACTACACTTGCCACATTTTTTACATTTCTTAAAATCAAACTTTGGAATTGGCTGAAAAATCTCTTTTTCTTTTTTTCTCTCTATGTTCAAAATAAGATGATCATTTGGACAATCAACATCAGCATCTATAAGTAAGATTTTATTTCTCTTTGCCAATTCTAAAGCAAGAGAAGTTGCAATTGTTGACTTGCCAGTCCCTCCTTTCCCTCCAGTAATTGCTATTTTTCTCGACATTTTAATTTTTAAAATTTAGGACACAGCCCTGATTGAGAGTTTCGTCATGGCTTAATACATCACAATACTTTTCTGTAAAGGAAAAACCGCAACTTTCTATTTCTTCTTTAATGTCTTGAGGGGTCATATTTTGAAATCCCCATCCAGGTTCATCGAGTTTATTATGTTTTGGATAAACAGAAAATAATCCTCCATGCTTCAAAATCCTATAAAATTCTTTATACAATTTTTTTCTGTCTGATACTAGGTGTAATATATCATAAGCTAAAACCACATCAATAGAATTATCTTCTAAATCAATTTCTAAACTTCCGTCACTTTCTATTAATACTATATTTTCTAATTTTTGTTTTGTTGCTTTTTTTCGTAGTTTATTTAATGAGTTTTTATCTTTATCTAAAGCATAAACTAACCCTTTTCTGCCTACTATTTTTGCTGCTGGAATTGTGTAAGCTCCAGAACCACAACCAAAGTCTAAAACTGTCTGGCTGGGTTTGATTCCCACTTTTCTTAGGAATTCTACTCCTCTTTTTTCTTCCCAATTTTCTATCTCTTCTTTCATCTTAATCTTTCTATAGTTATTTTTAAAGCAGTTTGTCTTGGCATTATAATTTCTTCTTTTTTCTCATGAGAAAGTACTTTGAGTTTGCTATAGTCCTGCCTTTTGTTCCTCCAAAAGGCAACTCTACAAAAGCTGTTTTATAAGTCATGGCTCTTGCCAATTTTGAAACTTCTTCTACACTTGCATTAAGAGTCATTCTAACCCCACATTTCTCTTACTATTTCCTTAGTTTATTATTTCCAGGTTTTATTACCTACCCATAAACATCGGTCCTGTTGCCTGCTCTATCTTTTTAAGTTTACCTTCCATAAACTCTTGTATAACATCTTTTATTTTGCCTTGTCCTTGATAAATCTCTATTCCAAGTTGACTTAAAACTTGAAAGGCGCGAGGTCCGAGGTTTGTCGTGATTACTGCATCAACTTTTTCATTTGCAACTAATTGTGAGGCTGTAATTCCTGCTCCTCCAAATTGTCCTGCTGCTGTATTTTCTATTGCCTTCACGTTTTTTATCTTCTTCTCTTTTTCATCTGTTTCTGCAATTAAAAAATATCTACATCTTCCAAATCTCATATCTACTTCATCATCTAAAGTTTTTCCTGTTGAACTTATAGCTATTTTCATTTTTTACCTCCTTACAATTTTTAATTTTTCTCCTACAAATTTAAAATGTGTAGTAATTTTTGGGTTTTTATTTTATTAAGTTCTCCCTTATTTCTTCTATCATCTTTTCTTAATCCTTCATATATAGGTGTTGCGGCTTTTGCTCCTTCATAATAAGGAGTTATAACTTGTTTTAAGTTGTTAGCAGCCATGTCCCAAATTGCATAAACTCTTTTTTATTTTAAATTACCTCTTAATTTCTCAGCATTTAATATTCTCTTTATTGCAAGAATATAAGCGGCAGTTCTCATATTAAACTTTTTATTTTCTTTATATAGCTCGTAAGTTTTATGGAACGCTTCTGTAATTTTTTCTTTTAAAATTTTTTCCATGAACTCTTTTGAAAATATATTTCCTGTTTTATTCTGAACCCATTCACAATAACTTACAATGACCCCTCCAGAATTTGCTAAAATATCTGGGATGACTACAATCCCTTTTTTATAAAGTATGTCGTCTGCTTCTGATGAAATAGGACCGTTAGCTAATTCAAGAATATATTTAGCTTTTATATTGTTTGCATTTTCTTTGGTTATTTGGTTTTCAAGAGCTGCTAAAATTAAAATATCTGTTTCGAGCTCTAATAAATCTTCGTTAGATAGTATAGAAGCATCTTTATATTTTGTAACAGAGCCTTCTTTATTTTTTATTTTTATTACTTTTTCAATGTCAAGTCCTTCTTTATTTAATATTCCTCCTTTGCTATCACTAACTGCAATTACCTTATATCCATCGTCATGGAGCATTTTTGCTATATTCATTCCTGCATTTCCAAAACCTTGGATGACAATATTAATCTCTTCCTTTTTTTTCTTTATTTTTTCTAAAAATATATCTAAAATTATTTTACCTCCTTTAGAAGTGGCATCTTCCCTTAATATGCATCCTCCTAACTCAAGTGGCTTTCCAGTGATAGTTCCAGGTTTATGTTCTCCTTTAATTTTTTCATATTCATCTAACATCCATCCCATTATTTGAGAATTTGTATAAACATCAGGAGCAGGTATATCTTTATCCTCTCCTATAAATTCATGAAAAGCTCTAATATAAGCTCTGCTAACTTCTTCTATTTCTTTTTCATTTAGTTCTTTTGGATTAATTTTAACTCCTCCTTTTGCTCCTCCGTACGGAAGTCCAACCAAAGAGTTTTTTAAACTCATCCAGAAAGCTAAGGACTTTATTTCGTCTTCTGAGACATTTGGGTGAAATCTTATGCCTCCTTTTCCAGGACCAAGAGCATCATTGTGAATTATTCTCCATGCATCATATTTTTTTCCATTAATTTCTAATATAGCTTTTTTAATTTGTTTATGTTTTAATAATAGGTCTATTTCTTTGTCTTTTAATTCCAAATAAGGAGATACTTTTTTTAGATTGTTTTTTATATTTTCAAATATTGACATTTTATTTACCTCCTTTTATAAAAGTGTAAGCAGAATTTGCTGCAAGAGCCCCTTCAGCAGCAGCTGTAATCGCTTGTTTGAGGGGATTATTAGTGACATCTCCTGCAGCAAAAACTCCTTCTAAAGATGTTTTTTGAAATTTATCTACAACAATATAGTCGTTTTCATGGTCTAATTTTAATTGTTTTGATAATTCTATGTTTGGGATAGTGCCTATTTCAACAAAAACACCATCAACTTTAATTTTTTCTCCAGAATCAAGCATAATTTTTTCTACATTATTGATTCCTTCTATTTTTGTGATATTTGTGTTAAAAATTGGCTCAATTTTTTTATTTTCTTCAACTTGTTTAATCCAGCGAGGTTCTGCTCTGAAAAATTTCTCTTTTCTGTAAATAATATAAACTTTTTTTGCATATTCTGCAAGTAATAAAGCAGCAGTCAAGGCAGCATTTCCGCCCCCAGCAACCGCCACAACTTTATCTTTAAAGAATGCAGCATCACATGTTGCACAATAACTTACTCCTCTTCCAATAAACTTAGATTCTCCTTCAACATTAAGTTTCCTTTTTTTGCTGCCTGTTGCTAAAATAATTGTTTTGCTTTTATAGATTGATTTAGATGTTTTAATTTCAAAATTATCTTTAGATTTATTTATTTTTTCTACTTTTTCATGTTTAATTTCAATACCAAGGCCTTTAACTTGGTCAACTAATTTTTTTACAAGTTCAAATCCTGTTATTGATTTATATGTTGGGAAATTGCAGATTTGATGAGCTTCGCCTATCATTCCTCCTTCTGTTTCTCCTATCACTAGCGTGTTTAACATGTATCGTCCTGCATAAATTCCAGCTGTTAGCCCAGCAGGACCTGCACCTACTATAATTAAATCATATATTTTTTCCATCTGATAACCTCCTTAAATTTATTATAAATTTTTATCTAACCATTCTCTAACTGCTTCTTCTGGCAATGCTCCAATAAACTCTGCAACTACTTTTCCATTTTTAAATAATTTAACAGCAGGAATACTCATGATTCCATAAGCCTGGCTTGTTAAAGGACTTTTATCAACATTTAATTTTGCTAAAATAAATTTTCCTTTATATTCTTTAACAAGCTTTTCTAATACTGGTTTTAATATTAAACAAGGCATGCACCATTCTGCCCAAAAATCAACTACAATAGGGACCTTTTTACTTTTCTCTATTACTTTTTCTTTAAAATCATCGTCGTTAACTTCTATAATAAGTTCTTTAGTTTCATTTCTGATTTCAATTTCTTTTTTCATTTTTTCTAATTTTTTTCTTTTTATCTCTTTTATATCCATTTGAAAATTTGGAAGCGGATGTGATTGAATAGGTAACAACTATTTAAATACTTAACTAAGTTGTGAAAAAGATAGAAATAAAAATTCACAACCTACCAATTGCTTTTTCTGCTCCTTTATACCACCCATACAACAAATTTTTCAGTCTTTCTTTTAAACTTTTTTTGTTAATAGAAGAATAAAAAAACAAATAGCCACCAGAAGAGAGATTTTTTTGTGTTCTTTTAATAAGTTCTTTTTTTAGAAGGTTTTTAACTGCTTTCTGAATGCTGCATCTTTTTAAGTTTAAGCTTTTCGCGATTTTTTTTATTCCGGTTTCTTTTTTTTCTTTTAATAAAAAAAGCAAAACTTTGTATTCTGTTTTATTAAGTTGGAAAGCACATCTAATTAAATCTTCTATCATTATTTTTTTACATGCAAAAGTTATGCTCATCTTTCAAATTTTCCTACTTTACGATACTTTTTCTATAACTTCTGAGATTTTTCCTTGCATTTCTTTAAATTTTAGCCCTTTTTCTTTTAAAGCAAACTCCATGTTAGGGCCGAATCTTCCTGCTATCACTAAATCAACTTTTTTCTCAGCTAAAGTATAGGCAACTGAAAAACCAGCCCCTCCGCCACCCACAGCAAAAGGATTCTTCCATTTTTCTACTAAATTGTTGTTGTCAAAAATTAAATAATAGGGAGCTCTTCCTGCTCTTAAACTCACTTCACTATCTAAATCTTCAGATTCTGATGCTATGGCAATTTTCATTTTATCCCCTCCTTTATTTTGAATAAATGACTTTTACATTTACAATCACTGCTTCCAAAATTTTCTATGGGTTTTCCAATTTTGATTAATTTTTTTGCAATTGTACATTCTTGTTTTTCTATTCTTATATTTTAATTAAGCAACTTTTTAAAAACTTCTAAAGCAGAGGTTACGCTTTTTTCATATTTTATCAACTACCTCGCTTATTTTATCAATTAAATCAGTAGCAATTAAAGAAACTTTCTTTTTTGTGAGTTCAGCTGCTTTCCCATTGATGTAGGAAGCGGCGCAAGCTGATAAAAATAAAGAATTGCCTTGAGCAATTAAACTTCCTAGGATGCCTGCAAGAACATCTCCAGTTCCGCCAACTGTCATGTAAGAGGTTCCAGTTTTATTTATAGCCACTTTTTCTTTATCAGCAATGACATCAATATAACCTTTTAACAAAATTGTTGTGTTTAGTTTTTTTGCCCATTTTTTGACTTTTTTTATTCTTTCCTCTACATTATTTTCAACTTTCTCTTTAGTTAAAATGTAAAATTCATATGAATGTGGAGTGAGAACAAAATTTTCCAAATCAATTGAGTCTGATAAAGCATAAATAGCATCTGCATCTATAACTCCTTTAATCTTTATTTTTTTTAAATAGGCTTGAATTGTTGAAAGGCTTTCTTTTTTTCTTCCTATACCGCCTCCAATAACAAAAGCTTTTTTATTTTCTGATTCTCTTAGCAAGATTTTTAAATGCTGTTTTTTCAGGAAATTTCCTTTAAGAGGATATGTTATTATGTCTGGTGAAAATTTTGCAATAATGTCAGCAGCTCTTTTTGGTGCTATGACCTCAACAATATCAACTCCAGTTCTATAAGCAGAGAGGGCGGCAAGAGCATTTAGAGCAGGACTCCCACTATATTTTTCATTTCCACCAATAATAACAAGTCTTCCAAAATCATCTTTATGACTCCACTTTTTTCTTTTTTTATAGACTTTTTTTAAAATGCTCTTTTTTATTATTTCCATTTTGAGTAAAGGTAAATTTGTGGGGGTGGTGAAGTAATGTTCTTTACTTCTTTTTATTCAATAAGTAAGTTTATTTTTTTCTGCCGCAATTGCTATTTTTAAACTTTCTAATGCTTCTTCAAAACCAAATTTTAATTTTTCTTTCTTTCTTATTGCTCTTACCAAATTTAACATAACTGCTTCTATCATTTTTTTATAAGCTTCGTCTCTTTTTTCCTTGATTTTTATTTTCCCTTTTACTTTTTTATCTACCAAATATTCCCTCCCCCTCCCCCTCACCACTTTCCCTATTTTTATTTTTTTGTAATCTTCTTTTATTATTTCTTTTAATTTTCTTTCTTCGCTTTTATTAACTAATCCTTCAAATTCCATCTCTTCTGGAATCCATCCTTTTACAACAACTTTTCCTTTATCAAAAGATATAGTATAGAGAGTGCTTTCAATTGCATAAGGTTTTGTGAAGGAATGGAAAAAAGAAGCAGGAGTCTTATTTTTGTAAATTGCAAGAGCAGAAACTTGGTCTTCTATTTTCCTATTTCTTTTTACAGAAAGAGAAAAAATCTTTTTCACTTTTTGCGAGGTTAAGTAATTAAATAAATCAAAAAAATGAACCCCGTGCTCTATCCAGATTCCTCCACTTTTTTCCTTATCCCAAAACCAATGTTTAGGAGAAAGATGAGTGTCAGAAGCAAAATTTATGAAAGTTATGCTTTGAATATTTCCAAAAATTTTTTCATCAATTATTTTTTTTAATTTTTTTATAATTTTGCTTTCTCTTAATATGTAATCTATAGTGAAAAAAACTTTTTCTTTTCTTAGAGCTTTTTTTATTTTTTCTGCTTCTTTTAGATTTAAAGCAAGAGGTTTCTCACATAAAACATGTTTTTTTGAATTAATTGCCTCTCTTGCTATTTCCGCATGCAAGAAAGGAGGTGTCGCAATAACAACTATATCAATGTCTTTTAGTTGTAATAATTTTTTGTAGTCAGTAAATATGTATGGAATATTATATCTTCTTGCCAGCTTCCTTAATTTGTCTTCACTTCTTGAGCATATTGCTAAAACTTTAATTTCTTTTAATTTCTCATATGCTGATAAAGAGAATTTTCCAAATCTGCCAACACCAATTATGCCTACATTTAACCTCTTTTTCCCCATTTTGCCTCTTTTTAATATAAAAATAAGGAGGATATAAATATTTTACTAAGTTTAGTTTTTCGATAAAATTAAATATTTTCCTTACTCTATTTTTATATGAAAAGTTATGTTGGAACAAGCGGGTGGTTTTATGATTGGAATAAAGAAAAAAGTTTAGATTGGTATATTAAAAATTCTGGACTTAATGCAATTGAGCTTAATGCAAGTTTTTATCGTTTTCCTTTTCCTAATCAAATTAAAAGTTGGGCGAAAAAAACAGAAAACTTAGATTTGAAAAATAAAGAAAAATTAAGATGGGTTGTTAAAGTAAATCGCTTAATAACTCATATTCATAAACTTGATTCTAAATCTCATCCTATATTCTCTAAATTTTTAAAACTCTTTTCTCCTCTTTCTCCTTATATTTCCTTTTACTTATTCCAATTTCCTCCTTCTTTCCAATTTAACGAGACTAATAAAAGAAGAATAGAAAAATTTTTGAAGAAATTTAAAAAAGATGGCATGGCTTTTGAGTTTAGACATGTAAGCTTTTTTTCTAAAGAGGCAATTAATTTTTCTAAAAAGCTGGGTTTTGTTTTTGTTAGTGTCGATGCTCCTGCTTACACAAAATTGCCGAGAAAAATTTTTCTCTCTTCCAAAAAAATTTATTTGAGGATGCATGGAAGGGAAAGCTGGTATAGTTATAATTATTCTAAAAAAGAGTTAGAGGAGGTAGGAAAAGAAATAAAAAAATTAAAGGCAAAAGAGGCTTATGTTTTTTTTAACAATAATCATAATATGTTAGGGAATGCTAGAAAAATGTTGAAAATTTTGACAGACTGATTTTGGTTTTGTTGGTAAAGAAAGCAGAAAAGTTTATGATTTGGTTGTTTTTTGCGACGAGGTTTTTGGCTTTAGTTTTTGTTGTTTTGGGGTGGTGGGTTTGGGGGTTTAGGTTTCTTTCATTAATTTATCAATAAGTATGCCTTGAATTATAGAAGCAAAAATCATTACTGCCATTAGGATAGCTACATATTTTAAATTAAAATAAAAAATCATTAAGGGCAATAAAGGAATTTTTATCGCGCGATTATATAAAAAGCAGGCAATTAAACCATAACTCAAACCTTTATTTTTTAGATCTGCAAGCAAAGGATACCACATGTATATTGGGCCAGTTGACAAGATTCCTCCAATAATAATAAACAACCATTTTTTAATTTTCCCTTTTTTGAAATGCTTTATTAAAAAGCTTGGTGTGATAAAATAATTAGTTAATGTCATTAGGACAAAAATTAAGAGAAAAACCGGGATTATGCTTTTTAAAATATTGAGAAAAAAATTTAAACTTGATAAAACTAATGTTTTGCTATAAAAAAATAGAATAAGATAGATTATAATAACTGCAAATAAATAATACCAGCTTTTACTTATATCTTTGAATTTCATTTTTATATTATTAAATTTAAAATTAAGATTGTGATTAAAGCGACAATCATTGATAAAAGAAAAGCAGTTAAATTTCTTAATAAAGCAAATTTTTTTCCGAGTATTGCGGATTCAGCTGGCAGCTGTATAATGCCTACAGTAACCCATGCGACAATAAAAGAAGTTACAGCAAGCAAACTTATTCCTTGTTTTAAAAATTCTCCTCCTAAAATATAACTTGTTATTGGATTGCCAGCAGAAATGCTTCCAATTATAGAACCTATTAATAAATCAATAATATCTCCCCGAAAAATTTTTGCATAAAAAGATTTTGGGATTAGAGTTGCGATTAAACTTACTAACAAAATTGTTCCGAGAATCATAGGAAAAGCTCTCCACAAGCCTTTTCCTGCTTTGTATACTGCTTCTCCGAATTTATTTTGCATTTTTTCTTGCTTGTTTTTATCTCTTTTTGCTTATCCTCTTGTCATAGGACTTCCACATTTAGGACATTTTTGTTGGTAGCAAGGCACACCAACTTGATGTTCAACTTTGTATCCGCATTTTGGACAGACACAATAACCTCCTGGACCTGCAGCAAAACCGCCCATTCTTCCCATACCTCCTCCGCCTCTCCCTGCTCCTAGACCTCTTCCTCTCCCCATTCCTGCTCCACGACCCATTCCTCTACCAAAACCTCTTCCACTTATTTGTTCTGCCATTTGATATACACCTCCTTGTATTTTTATAGCTTGACCATTAACTAAAGCAAAAGCTATTTTTTTTCTTGCTGAGTTTAATAAACGGGAGAGAGTTGGTTGGCTTATTTTCATTTTTTTAGCTGCTTTTTCCTGCTCCATTTCTTCTAAATCAACTAAACGAATTGCTTCTAATTCTGTTAGAGTAAGAAGTGTTTCATTTATATTTGACAAAGGAATTCCCGCAGGTTTAAAATAATCTACTTGCGGCATGAAAAATATTCTCCTTGCTCTTCTTGGTCTTGGCATTTTAGTTTTTTAAGTGATTTATTCTTTTTCCCTTGCTTGCAAATGCGATTCTCATTCTCTTGTTAAAGGCAAGTTACATTTAGGGCATTTAATTGTTGAGCAAGGAATTCCTCTTTCATGCTTAATCTTATAACCACATTTTTTGCATACACAATAACCTTCAGGACCTAAACCTCTAGCTCCTCTTACTCGTCCAATCATTCTTCCTTTTCTCTGCCACCCAAAACCCCTCCCCAATCTTGTTTTTGTCAAAGGTTCAATAGGATTAAAATAGCTTACTTCTGCATCATGACTTTCTATTTGAATAGCAACATATTCTAAATTTTCTATGTTGTTTATTAGTTCTTTTTTTAATTTGTTTGAAATTGCTGTCGCTTTATCTACACTTAATTCCTTCGGCAATTTAATTTTCAAGTTTGCAGTTATGGCTGACCCTTTTTTCTGTGTTTTCAATTCAGCTAACTCTATTCCTTGTTCTTTTACTATTCCTTTAATCTCATTTTCAACTTCTTCTCCTGCTGATACATCTAATAAAGAATCAGTGGCTTCTTTACCAAGAGAAAATGATTCCTTAAGTATATATAATCCAATTAGTAAAGCAAGTAACGAATCCATATAAATCCAGTATTTTGTTAAAATTAATCCTATGAAAATAGCTATTGATGAGAAGACATCTATTCTGCTATGAATCCCGTCTGACAATAAAGATACAGAATTTTCTTTTTTTCCATAATATATTTTCAATCTTGCCATTACTTCATTAACTACTGCTGAAAAAAACATTATAGACAAGGCAAAAAAGCTGATAGAAGTTTGTTTTGGGTTTAGGAAGTTTTGGTATGCTTCATAAATAATCCACAAACCAGTTCCAAATAAGATTAAAGTTATAATTAAGCCAGCTAAAACTTCAAATTTATAGTGGCCATAAGGATGTTTTTCATCAACTGGTTTTTTTGCTATTTTTATTCCTATGAAACCTATAAATGAGGACAATATATCCATTCCAGAATGAAGGCCTTCTGCAAATACTGCTGTTGATTTCGCTAGTAAGCCAGCTATAATTTTTATTGTTGCTAAAACTAAATTAGCAAAAACTGACAAAACAGCTATTTTTTCTTTCATTTTTTAAATAAATTTCTTGTCATACAAATAAACCAATTTAGATGAATAAAGATGTGGATTAGGATCAAAATTCCCAATAATATTCCTCCCCAATTGTGGATAAATAACAAAGTTTTTTTAGTAATTCCAAAAAAAGTTTGATAAGCTCCTTGTTTTATACCAGAAGGAAAAAAAAGAAAAAGAATTACTCCAGTCACAGCTACAAATAAGAAACTTACTACCATTAAGGCATCAATTAAATAATTTGTTTTTGGACGCGCCATTTATCTTTTAAAGGTTATTTTCTTTTTAAGTCTTATTTAAGCTCCTTCATCCTTTTTTCTATTTCTTCTAATTCCTGCTTTAAAATTTCCATCTCTTGTTTTATTGCTTGTTTTTCTTGTTCAAGCAAGGATTTTTCATCTTCTGCTGTTAATTGTTGTCTTGCTATAGGTTGTGCTGTTGCATAAGGGTTAATTACTGGAATTACTTGTTGTGGCGGGTAAGGGTAAAGGTAAGGATTAAAAAATCTTGCTCTCCATCTAAATCCTCTTCCAAATCCTCTTCCCCATCCTCTTCTCCAAGCCATTCCTAAACCAAATCCTGGATTCATAAATCCTGGCACATTAAAGCCAGCGCAATATCCCATAGCTCTTCCTGTCATTGGTCCCAAACCTAAAGGGCCTGTTCCATCTCCACCTGGCATTTTAACCTCCTGCCTTTCGGCAAATTTAATTTATTTGAAAATTATCTTTAATTTTTATTTTGAATATTAATTCATTATTCATTATGAATATGTATTCAATACTTTATAAATGTTTCGGTTTTTTGTTTTTCTGATTTTTATAGGTTTATAGTTTATAGAATCTCTGAGATTTTTCCTTGCATTTCTTTAGTTCTTCTATTTTAATCTCTCTACCCATTTACAGAACCTACAATTCTCAGATGGTTTAGGCATGGGTCCTTCTAAAATTTTTATTGCTTTTTTGAATACTTTTTCACCTCTTTTGGCATCTGTTGGTATTTTGATTA
>CAYTYH010000004.1:0-4447 GCA_964441965.1 Candidatus Woesearchaeota archaeon
GAGGAAATAAGATGAAAATTGTTGAAAGAGCATACGAAGAAGCAAAAGAGGTAATAAGAAAATGTTCGCATAAAGCTGGTTTATTTGCATCTTCAGGAAAAATAGCATATGATGCTATATGGGCAAGAGACAGCATAATCTCTTTTTTAGGAGCAAGTCTAATTCCTGAATTTAAAGAGGTATTTAAAAAAAATTTAGAAACTCTTGCCATCAATCAAGGTAAAAAAGGGCAGATACCCAATTGCGTAGATAAATTCAGCAGAAGAAAACCTCATGTTGATTTCCAGACAATTGATTCAAGCTTATGGTTTATTATAGGTTGCTATCTTTATAAAGAAAGATATAAAGATAAGAAGTTCTTCATAAAAATTAAAAAAAATATAAATTCTGCTTTAAACTGGCTTTCCTACCAGGATATTGGAGAGAACTGCTTATTAGGGCAGCTTCCAACAACAGACTGGCAAGATGCCTTTCCCCACAAATATGGCTATACAATAAATACTCATGCTTTATATTACAAGATTTTAAATTTAATTGGGGAAAAGAAAAAAGCAGAAAAAATAAAATTCCTAATTAACGAGGACAAAGAACACAAATTATGGGAAAAAGATTTTTATCTTGCCTATAGATGGAAAAATCACGGCAAATACAAAGAGATAGGAAATTGGTTTGATTCCCTTGGTAATTTACTTGCCATAGTTTTTGGTTTAGCTTCAGAAAAGCAAGGGAAAAAAATCATATCATATATAAAGAAAAATAAAATCGACTTGCCATATCCAATAAAAAGTATATGGCCTCCAATTAAAAAATCAAGCATATATTGGCAAGATTATTTCAATGATTGTGATGCAAGAGAACCTTACCAATATTTAAATGCAGGAGTCTGGACATATATCGGTGGCTTTTATATCCTTTCTTTAATCAAACTAAGAGAAATAGAAGAAGCAAAAAAACAATTGACAAAATTAGCAGAAGCCAACCTAAAAGGAAATTTCCCTGAATGGCTGCATGGAAAAACAGGAAAACCAAGCAAAGGAAAAAATCAGGCATGGAATGCTGGAATGTATATTCTTGCTTATGAATCATTAAAAAAGAAGAAACTTTTAATCTAATTCCTTACTCTAATTAAAGGACTAACTTTTAAATCCAACCTCTCAGCAGTAATCTCTAAAATCTTTTTTGCTATATCTCTATAATCTAAATTCTTAACAACATGCTGTCTTGCCTCTTTTCCCATTTTTTCCCTTAAATCATCATCAGTCAAGAGTTTTAAAGAATATTTTGCCAATTCATCAACATTTGCACGATATTCAAAAATTTTTGGAACATCAAATTTCACAAGTTTTTTTCTTTTAAAACCCATATGAGGAAAAACCCATTGCTCTTCTAAAACCACTTCTTCTGCTGGATTTGCGAGAAAACCTGTCTTATTATGTATTATAGTTTCAGAAGGACCCATCTTATTAATTGAAATAACAGGCTTTCCGCATGCCATTGCTTCAACCTGTATCATACCAAATCCTTCTAATCGCGAAGGAGCTGCATAGATATCGCAGGCATTTAACAAATGCACCATAAATTCCTGGCTAAACTCATCATCTATAAAGACAACTTTGTCTCTTATCCCCAATTCCTCAGCCAAAGCTGTTTCTTTTTCTCTCCACTGCTCAGCACACTCGCTTGGCCAACTCTTGCATATATATCTCCAATCTTTAAACTCTTCATTAACTTTAGCCAAAGCCCTCATCATTTCTTGAGCTCCCTTTGATGTTGTATCTCCGCCAATAGTCAATATCATTTTCTCATTATCTTTAACTCCAAACATTTTTCTTATCTCTTTTTTATAATGAGAATTATTAAGTGGCTTAAAAAAATCTGTATCTATTCCAATATGCATCGCTTCTATCTTATCAACATCCACGCCATCTCTTTTATAAACTTCTTTCACCCATCTGCTTGTTGTAAACATTAAATCAAGTTGATTAAACTCGTCTTGATAATTTGCGACCCATCCATCGGCATTAAACCAAGGAACAGGTTTTACCCCATGCTTCAATGGCTCCCTAATTATTTCAGGAACATTCCCCCAGAAACCAATTCCAAAAGCAACATCTGGCTTATATGTTTTTAAAAAAAATTTTTTTTGCAAACTCTCTTTAAAATGGCAAGGCACTGCCTCTACATTCGCTTTCAAAATCCCCCGATACAATAAATCGCCCTGCAAGCTTTGCCCGTCAGGCTCCGGAGGATATGCATAAAGCACTAAACATTTCATGTTACTTTTATAACTTTAAATGATTCGATTTTTTTACAGCACCTCTCTTCAAAACTGTTTTTTTCAAAGCCATAAATCTCTTTTATCAGCTTTTTTTTATTCATAAAATCAAGTCTATTCAACTTTATAAATTTATCTGCATTTTGATTTGGAGAACAAAACCTGCCCTTTTTAACATAAGAAAAGAAAAAAACTTTTTTGCATTTCAACCTTCCTTCTTTTAACATCTTTCTTACTGCCTTATTGACATCAATATGTCTCTTATGTCCATACTCCCCATTCTTTCCATGAGTGAAAATAAAATCATATTTTTTCCCGTCGATAAACTTGCTAATTCTCTTAACCAGTTCTTCAATGTCAACATCATTTAATTTTTCATCTTCGAGATCTGACATAAAACATTTTGCATTGAAAATTTTGCAAGCTTTTTTGAACCTTCTTGCCCGATCCTTGTCATTTTTTCTGCACAAACTAATAATTGCAGTATCCCAATCATCAACATGAGAAAGCAAAGTCCCTCCCATCCAAATTGTCTCATCGTCTGGATGAGCTACAATTACTAAAACTCTTTTTTTCTTCATCTTCCTAATCTGAATTTTTTTCTAATACTTCTATCAATTTCTCAATATCTATCTCTTCAATATTAGAAACAAAAAACTCAAGATTATTAAAAAGTTTATTTCTTCTCACATCCCCGAAAAAATAAGCTTCTTTTCCTAAAAGATTATTTCTTTTTTCCAAAAAAATGCCTGGTTCCAAATCTTCTTGTTTAAGACCAAGTTTTTCTATTTGTTCTGAAAACAAAACTGCCCTTATATGAGAAGTTCCATCATCTAAAATCACTGACAACAACGCTCTTTTCTTTGGAATTACTCTCCCATGCTTCTCGCATCTCTTGCCATCAACATCTTCAAGAACTTTCTTATTGCATTCTGGACAGACCTCAAAAAATTTTGGCTCAAATACCTGAACTATAAAGGCACGTATTTTCAAATCTCTCCCTATTCCTAATTCAGAAATTTTTTTCTCTATAAAATCCTTTTCTATTTTTACATTTTCCAAAACCACCTCGCTTTTCTTTATATCAGAAAAACTCCCTAAATGCAACTCTCCATTCCTCAAAGAAGCATTTGAAATCTCTACAACATCTCCTTCTTTTAATTTTTGCGATTCAATTAAAGATATGTGGTTTGTATCCCACAAAATAACTCTTACATTTCCTGTCTCATCTGCCAAAATAAAATTAGCTATCTTCCCTTTTCTTTCTTCTTTTTTAAATTCTCTTACAGGAAACATCTCAATTATTTTTCCGACAATATTTATTTTTTTCATCCCATCAACCAACTCATTAACTTTTGTCTTTTCTTTTTCAAAATTAATTCCTAACTCAGAAGCAATAATTTGAGCTGCCCCTTCTCTTGAAATCAAACCAGAAAGTTTGGCTCTTTTCGCCTCCACCAACCTATTAATCTCCTCTATATCTTTCCCAGACACTCGGGAAATTTTTTCAACCAATCTATTATAGTTTTGAACCATTAAACCAAAAATTGAAGAAAGTTTAAAAGCATTATTGTAATCCAATATCAATAAGATTTATAAATGTTCCAAATAAAGAAAAAATATGGGAATTGCAATTTTAAAAATAAAAATTTTGCCAGAAAGCCCGAATACAAATTTAGAAGATATAAAGAAGAACGTAGAGCAGAATTTAAAAGATTTAGGAGTTGTTAAAGCAAACTTTGAAATCGAAGATATAGCTTTCGGATTGAAAGCATTAATCGTCACAACTGCTTTATCAGAAGAAATAGAGACAGAAAAAGCAGAAGAAGCTTGCAAAGTTAACGGGGTTTCTTCTTGCGAAATAATTGACCATAGAAGAGCTTTCGGATAGAACACTTCAATAGATATATAAACTCTTTTTTCTTTATATTGGAATGCTAACAAAAGAAGAAGAGGGAAAAATAAAGAAAGAACTAATCAAACAAATAGATTCCTGGCAAGCAGACGAAAAAAAGAAAGAAGAAGCAAAAAAACAAATTTTGAGTATGTCTAAAGAAGAATTAGAAAAATTTCTTATCCAGAATAAATTAATCAAAGTTGACGGAAAGGAAATAAAAGAAACAACACCTCAAGAGTGTCCTTTTTGTTTGATTCTTCAAGGAAAAATTTCTT
>CAYTYH010000004.1:4547-11347 GCA_964441965.1 Candidatus Woesearchaeota archaeon
GAAACAACACCTCAAGAGTGTCCTTTTTGTTTGATTCTTCAAGGAAAAATTTCTTCTTGGAAAATTGACGAAAACAAAGAAGGGATTGCTGTTTTAGAAATTAATCCTTTATCAGAAGGCCACACACTCATCATTCCAAAAAAACATCTTCAAATAGACCAAGTCCCTTCTCAACTGTTCTCTCTTGCTAAAAAAGTGGCAAAAAAATTAAAAAGCAAATTAAAAGCAGATGACATAAGCATACAATCAGGAACTGCTTTTGGACACGGAATAATAAATGTCATTCCTCTTTATAAAGACAAAAAGCTGGAAAGAAAAAAAGCAGAAGAAAACAAACTAAAAGAGTTGCAAAAAAAATTGGAAAAGAAGAAAAGAAAAACAAAAATAAAGGGAAAAAAAGCTGCAAAAAAAGAACTGCCAAAAGCACCTGTAAGAATCCCTTGATTAAAATCCTAAAAGCCATAAAAATTTATCTTTAAAAATAAAAAGAAATAAGAAAGCAAATAGAAATACTGGAACAAAAGGTATCCCAACTTTTATCTTTATTTTTTTCTTATATTTTCTTAAAATCTTAACTTCTCTTTCATCCAAACCCTCCCAACTTGGCTTGAATTTTTTTCTCCCAATTTTTATTTCTTCATAAAGCCAATCTCCTACTGTTGCTTCTCTTCCCCAAATCTTTTTAACCATGCAAGATTCCTCAACAGCTTTTCCATAAATAAGAAGCAAAGGAAATAATAAGAAAATTGCAGGAAAAAAAAGCAAAATCATCTCGTTTAAATAAAAAACAAGGATTAAAGAGATTAAAAAAAAGAGCAGGCCGAAATTGATTAATGTCCTTTTTAATTTGATTTGTTTTTTAAATTCTTCAGCAAACTTCTTTCTATTTTTAAGAGCCAAAACACTAGAATATATTAACCCATAAAAACTCCCAAGCAAAAGAAAAAGGAAAATAAAAAGAGAAATAATAAAAAAATTCTCTTGAATTGTTGTTGGTAAAGGCAGAACAGCCCCCAAACCCATTAACAGCTTAGCATCTCCGCCAGCAAATATTCTTGAATAATAAAAAAGGTGTGCAAGAATAAAAAATAAAAAAAATCCAAACAATCCAAAAATAAAAAACCTCGGCTCTTCATTTAAAATAGAATAAAATGCCCTAAATGAAAGAGCAAAAGCTACTAAAGAAAAGTTAAGCCAATTAGGAACTTCTCTTTTCCTCAAATCTGAAATTGATGCAACAACAAGCCAAATTAATGCGAGAAAAATCAAGAATGTCCAAACCATCTTAAGCTTTAATTTTTGAAGTGCGGTATTTTCCCCCTTTCCTATAAGGATATTTTTTCTTCTCTTTTTTCTTATGCTTCTTTTTTTTCCTTTGCTCTCCCCTATCCATTTTTAACATACTCCTTCGCAATTTATTTCGCAATCAACATGCAATCTTTCATCTAAACAACTAATCTCCTCATCTCCCAACTTTTTCTTTTCGCAACAAAAACTATTTATATTTCCAAGCTCGCACTGGCTTTTGCATATTTTCCTTAAATTATCCAATTCATTTCCAGAATAACCTTTCAACATATCTGAGAATCTCTTAAATCCTCCGCTAAAAACAAAAGTCAAAGCTATTAAAACAAGCAATCCCAAAATTATTATTATAAGCGTATTAATCGCAAGTTGAAATCCTCTTTTATCCATGATTAAATTAAGAAAAAGACATTTTTAAAATTTGGCAAAGATAAATTTTTATACTTTTAATTTCTTAAAAATTAAAATGATGTTAAGAACTCACCTTGCTATCAATGCCTTATTTATAATTTTATTTCTGCCGCATGTTTCTTCATGGTATTTATTTGTTCCTGTTGTTTTAATCTCTACTTTATTACCTGACATAGATGCAGGCTTCTCCACATTAGGAAAATCCAAACCAGGAAAATTGGTCCAGTTTTTTGTGAAGCATAGAGGGGTTTTTCATTCTTTTACTTTTTGCATTATTGCTTCTTTTTTACTTTCTCTTTTCATACCAATCCTCGCATTTCCTTTTTTCTTAGGTTATTCCCTGCACTTATTAGCAGACTCTTTCACAGCTGAAGGAATAAAACCTTTCTGGCCTTTAAAAAAAACAAGTTCGTGGAAATTAAAAACAGGAACAAGAATAGAAACAACCTTATTTGTTTTCTTTTTATTAGCTGATTTGTTGGCTTTTATGTTAATTATCTAATTTAAGAATTACACAAGATATATATCCTAAAAACAAATAATATTTATAAATGCCCAAATCTTTAAACTCAAATGGCGAAAGAAGAAAAAAAAGAGAAAGTCGAGGAAGAGAAAAAAATAACAGATTTGCCTGGCATTGGACCTGCTGCTGCTTCTAAATTAGAGGCTGCAGGAATTTACGATTTGATGGGTTTAGCTGTGATGTCTCCAAGTGAATTGGCAGAAACCGCAGGTATCGGAGAAGCAGTAGCAAGAAAGGCAATTCAAGCAGCAAGAAAAATGATGAAACTTGGTTTTCAAGATGGATTAGAGTTTGAGAAAAAAAGAGGAGAAATCAAGACAATAACAACTGGAAGCGAAAATTTAGATAAGCTTTTAGGAGGCAAGGGAATAGAAACTAAAGCAATAACAGAAGCTTATGGAGCTTACGGCTCTGGAAAAACCCAGCTCGGATTGCAACTTGCAGTCAATGTTCAACTGCCAGAAGAAAAAAAAGGGGCAAATGGAAAAGCTGTTTGGATAGACACAGAAGCCACATTTCGACCTGAAAGAATAAAACAATTAGCACAAGCAATCGGAGCAAATCCAGAAAAAGTTTTAAAAAACATATTTGTAGCAAGAGCCTTTAATGCAGACCACCAAATCCTTTTGATAGATAAGGTAGGAGAGTTAATCAAGAATGGAGAGCCAATAAGATTGCTTGTAATTGATTCTTTGACAGCTCACTTTCGTGCAGAATACTCAGGAAGAGGGCAGTTAGCTGACAGACAACAAAAATTGAACAGATATCTCCACACTTTAATGAGATTAGCTGAACAGCACAATTTAGCAATATATGTTACAAACCAGGTTATGGCAAATCCTGCTATGATGTTCGGAGACCCAACAGTTGCTGTTGGAGGCAATATCGTAGGTCATGCTTCCACTTACCGACTATACCTAAGAAGAGGGAAAAAAGATTCAAGAGTGGCTAAACTAATTGATAGTCCAAATTTGCCTGATAATGAGACAGTATTCTTTTTAACAAAGGACGGAATAAGGGACGGCCAAATCACTGAAGAATAAATGCCCCCACGAGGATTCGAACCCCGATCACTTCCTCCGCAAGGAAGCGTTTTATCCATTAAACTATAGGGGCTTATAAAAAAAACAAAAAAGGTTTTTAATTATTTTTTATTGTTTAAAAATGGAAGGAATCATTGCTGACTTGCACATACACTCAAGGTTCTCAAGAGCTACAAGCAAACAAATAAACATAGAGAATTTAGAGAGATATGCAAGAATAAAAGGTTTGGATTTGCTTGGAACAGGAGACTTTCAACATCCTTTATGGTTTAAAGAATTGAACGAACTTGAAGAAAGAGATGGAATTTTGTATACAAAAACCTCCTTCCCCTTCTTATGGCAAACTGAAATCTCTTTAATGTATACAGAAGGCGGTAAAGGAAGGAGGATTCATTATGTCTTATTGGCTCCAAACAAAGAAGTAGTCAAGCAAATCATTTCTTTTTTGTCAAGTAAAGGAAGATTAGATTATGATGGAAGACCTATCTTTGGGTTCTCAAGCATCGAATTAGTTGACGAAATGATGAAAATTGACAGAACCATTGAAATCATCCCGGCCCATGTCTGGACACCATGGTTCGGCATATTTGGAAGCAAGTCTGGATTTAACTCATTAAAAGAAGCTTTTCAGGAAAAAGAAAAAGAAATCCACGCGATAGAAACTGGCATGTCTTCAGACCCAGAAATGAATTGGCACCTTTCTCAATTAAACAATAAAACAATTGTAAGTTTTTCTGATTCCCATTCTTTCTGGCCTTGGAGAATAGGAAGAGAAGCAACTATCTTCAATCTAAAAAAAGAAAATTTAACTTACAAAAAAATTATAGAACAAATAAGAAATAATGAGATTATAGGAACAATAGAGACTCATCCAGAATATGGTAAATATCACTATGATGGGCATAGATTATGCAATTTTTCTTGCTCCCCTAAAAAAACTAAAGAACTAAATAGTATATGCCCTGTTTGCAAAAAACCCCTAACAATAGGTGTAGAAAACAGGGTAGAAGAGCTAACTGACCAAAAACCAGAACAACACAAAAACAGAAAACCTTATTATAAACTCCTTCCCCTGCACGAGTTGATTTCCCTCGCTAAATCCTCTCCACTCTCAAGCAAAAAAACATGGTCTATTTATAACAAATTAATAGAAAAATTTGGAAACGAGTTTAATATCCTGCTGTCAGTATCAGAAGAAGATTTGTTAAAAGAACTGGAAAAAGAGCAATTAATTGCAAATTTAATAATAAAAAACCGAGAAAACAAAATAAAGGTAAAGCCAGGATATGACGGAACTTATGGCACTCCTATTCTTTCTGAAATCCAGAAAAAGCTGGTTTAGGATTTATAAATTTATATCCTGCTTCTTCTGTCTTTTTTTTACAATGTTCTTTCTTTAAAGTATATCTCTTACACACTTTACACCTTCTTAATTTCATTTTTCTTGCTGCTTGAATTCTAAATTCAATTTCTTTGCTTTTTCTTCTATATTTTTTAAAATTTCAGAGATTTTTGCATTGCCTTTCTTGTAATTTTCATCTTTAACTTTTAATATAAATTTTCCTGCAGCCAGATAATTAACCTGCTCTTTATAAGGAAGCAAAAGTTCTTTTAATTTTGTAATTCCATCAGGCAAATCGCTTTTCAACACAAACTCTTTTTTTATTTCAACTTGTTTTTCTTTTTTCTCTTTTAAAATTTTGCATATTTTTTGAACATCTTCTTTTGGAAGATATTTTTCTAACAGCTTAGGATCTTCCTTGCAATTTTGCAAAAAATCGTATAAGTTTCCTTGCTCTTTCTTTATTTGTTCAACTACCTCCCCGCTCTTTTCTTTTAGTACAGATTTCAGAATATTTAAAGAACTTCTTTCTTTTTCATAACGGTCTAACACTTCTTTTCTCTCTTTTGCTGTTACCCTTCTCAAACTTAAATGAATATTTCCATTTTCTACCTTAAGAACCTTGCAAACTATTTTTTTCCCGGGGACAACATAATCTCTCAAGTTGCGTATTCTTCCTGGAGAAACTTCTGAAGTAATAATAGTTCCTACACCATCGCCTTCTATTCTAACAAATACTATTGCTTTTTTTATTTTTTCTACAGTGCATAAAACTAAAGAGCCTTCTTCTAATTCCATACTCTTTTTAGAAATAATTAACTTTTAAATCTTATGCAAACAAACTTTTAAAGTTATATTTTGACTACTTCTAATTTAAGAGCATTAATTAGATTTTCTATAAATTCCTTTTCTTTTTCTTTTGGAACTAAACAACCAGCTGCAAAAGGATGCCCCCCACACTCCCCCCCTGTGTCTTTCATCGCCCTTTGCAATAATTCATGAACATTCCTCCCATTCCTCCCCGCCACCCTCGCAGAAACTTTTATTTTTTCTTTATCATATGACATTGTAACTATCACTGTCCCTTCTTTATATTGGTGGGACATGGATAAAATGCTTGCAACAGTCCCTATCATGGTGTCTCTAATTTTATTTCCTGCATTTAAGAAAACATAACCCTTACCTTCTATTAGATTGTTTTCTGCATAATTTAAAGCAGAAACCAGCTCTTGTTTGTATTTTGCATAAATTGATTCTGCTCTCTTCCTTGCTTTTCGGTCATTGAGGCATAAAGATAACGCTACATGAGGATACCCCAATCTTGAACAGGCATTTATCATTGCTGACAATTCTCTTGCATCTTCTAACTTATTAAATAATTTTACAAGATAAATATTTCCAATTAAGTCTTCTCCTTTCTTGTTAGTCCTTAATAATATGGCAGTTATCAATTTAGAGAGTTCTTCTTCATTAAGCTCTATTAATGATTTGTATCTATTATTCTCGTCTTTTTTTATTCCTATTTCCCTCAACAAATTCAAAACTCCTTTTGGATTTCCAGTCACTCCTGGTATGAATAAAGGAGAAGAAAATTCAAGAGTTTTATGTAAGGGTCTTGTAGCAGGGTATAATAGCAAGCCTTTTTTAATTGTAATATTTGCATCTTCTATTATTTTATTATTCAGTTTGCTTATCTCCCTCTCTAACATATCCCCAACCATCCCCACCACCGCCAAATTAGCCAAATCTTTATTCTCTCTTGAAATCTCTCTAGAAAAAAGATAAGTCAATCCAGCAGCAGAAATCTCTTCATCTCCAAACATTCGCGGATTTATAAAAGTTACATTTTCTCCATGTTGGCTTTTGATTTCGTGGTGGTCTATTACAAAAACCTCTTTTAATTTTGATATTTCCTCCAATAAACTTGAACCAAGGTCAAGAAAAACTACAAATTCTTCATTCATTAGCTGATTAATAAAATCTTTTTCAAGATTCTTAACAATCTTTATTGTAAATTTCTTATCCAACCTCTTCAATGTTTCTGCCATTATTGCTGCGGAAGTTATCCCATCAGTATCATAATGAGAAATTATTTTAATATTTTTGTTTTTGCTTTTATCTAAAAATTCTCTAACAGCATCTTTAATTGCTTCTTCCATATTAAAAACCCTCTTTT
>CAYTYH010000005.1:0-11265 GCA_964441965.1 Candidatus Woesearchaeota archaeon
GTTCTTTACAAGCATTTCTTGCCCTTTCAGCTAATTATTTTGATAAATCCGGTATGTTTAACAAATTTCTTGCTTTCATATTTTTTCTTAAATTCCTTTATTTATAAATCCATCGCTTGTAACTACTTGTGAGTTATTATTTATAGATAATTTTCCAGTAATTTTTGTAGTTTTAATGCAAATCTGATAAAGAAAAAAGTTTATTAATTGCCTTTTCTTAAAATTTTTATGGTTATTCAAGAAAAAGAGGTAAAAATAGAAGATAAATATGTGAGATGGTTTTCTGATTTGGGAAAAGGAGATGTTAAGCTAGTTGGAGGAAAGGCCGCTAATTTAGGAGAGATGTTAAAGGCAGGTTTTCCAGTTCCTCAAGGATTTGTAGTTATTTCTTATGCTTATGAATATTTTTTAGAAAAAACAGGTTTAAAAGAAAAGATTTATGAGATGATTGGAAAAATAGATGTGGAGAATACAGAGGAGTTGAAAAGTGTTTCTAAAAAAATCCAGGAGATGATTGAAAATGCTAAGATGCCAGAAGATTTAGAAGAGGAGATTTTAGAGGCATATGATGTTCTTAGTTTTGATGAGAGTTCTTTAAAAAACGCAAGCCAAGATGCTTTAGGAATTTTAAAGGTGGGAAGAGAACCTGCTTTTGTTGCAGTAAGAAGTTCTGCTACTGCTGAGGATTCTTCTGCAGCTAGTTTTGCAGGCCAACAAGAAACTTTTCTGAATATTAAAGGGAAAATGAATTTAATTGAAGCCATAAAAAAATGTTTTGCCTCTTTATTTACTGCAAGAAGCATTTATTATAGAGTAAAGAAAGGTTTTAAGCATGAGAATGTTTTGATTGCAGTTGTAGTTCAGTTGATGGTTAATTCAGATAAATCAGGAGTTATGTTTTCAAGAGACCCTGTTAAAAATCCAGAGAATGTTATTATAGAGGCGGTTTTTGGGTTGGGGGAGGGGATTGTTTCTGGGAGAATACAGCCAGACCATTATGTTGTTTCAAGAGATTTGGAAATTTTAGAAAAAAAGATTGCTGACAAGAAAATAGCTTTAGTTAGGAATTCTGCTGGAAAGACAGATGTTGTGACATTGACAGAGGAGAAAAGCAAAAGTCAGGTCTTAACTGATGCTGAAATTAAAGTTTTGGCTAATTATGCCTTGAAATTAGAAAAACACTATAATTTGCCACAAGATATTGAATTTGCAATATCCTCTAATGAGATTTTTATAGTCCAGACAAGGCCAATTACAACATTAGATAAAGATGTTCAAGGAAAGGAAGTGCAAGGGAAAGAGATTCTTTCTGGATTGGCAGCTTCTCCCGGAGTTGGTTCTGGGAAGGTGAAGGTTATTTTGGATTTAAAAGATTTAGGCAAGATTCAGAAAGGGGATGTTTTAGTGACTAAGATGACCAATCCTGATATGGTAGTGAGTATGCAAAAATCTTCTGCAATAGTTACAGATGAAGGGGGAATGACAAGCCACGCTGCGATTGTTTCAAGAGAGATGGGAATTCCTGCTGTTGTCGGCACTAAAAAAGCTACTCAAGTTTTAAAAGATGGCCAGTTTGTAAGTGTTGATGGGTTTAAAGGGAAAGTTTATGTTGGTAAGATAGAGGAGGCAGGAATAGAAAAAGTTGAGATTAAACCTATAGTTGAGACAAAGACAAAAATAAAAGTTATTGTTGATTTGCCAGATTTTGCAGAAAGAGCAAGTAAAAGCGGTTGCAAAGGGGTTGGTTTGTTAAGGTTAGAAGGGATAATTGCAGAATCTGGAAAGCATCCTCTTTATTTTTTAAATAACAAGAAGATTGATGAATATGAAGAACTTATTTTTTCTGGAATTAAAAAAATAGGAGAATATTTTGATGAGCTTTGGATTAGAACTTCAGATATAAGGAGCGATGAATATAGGAATTTGCTTGGAAGTAGAAAGGAAGTGGAGATGAATCCGATGTTAGGAATGCATGGCATAAGATTTAGTTTAAAACATCCTGAAATATTAAAAGCAGAATTAAAGGCAGCAAAAAGATTAGCAGATTTAGGAAAAAAGGTTGGTATTATGATGCCACAAATTATTTTGGTGGAAGAGGTAAAAAAAGTTAAAAACATAATCAAAGAGATCGGAGCTGAAAATATAAAGTTGGGAATTATGGTTGAAACGCCAGCAGCAGTGCAGATTATAGAAGATTTATGCAAAGAAGGGATTTCTTTTATTTCTTTTGGGACAAATGATTTAACTCAGTATAGTTTGGCAGTAGATAGGGGAAATGAGGATGTTCAATATTTATATAATGAGATGCATCCAGCTGTTTTGAAACAAATATCTTACACAATAAAGATTTGCAAGAAATATGGAGTTGAAACTTCAATATGTGGGCAGGCAGGAAGCAATAAAGAGATGGTTGAGTTTTTAGTTAAGCATGGCATTGATTCTATTTCAGTGAATGCTGACAAAGCTTATGAAATAAGTTTGTTGGTTAAAGAATTAGAGGATAAAGGATTGAGAGGAAGTGAGGAGCAAATAAAAGAAGAGAAAGAGGAAAAAGAGGGAGAGAAAGGAGTGGAAGTTGAGGAAGAAAAAGAGGAAAAAGAAGATGAAATAGAAATTATAGAGGAAGGGTTGGAAGAAGAGGGAGAAAAAGAGGAAAAAGGAGCTGAAGAAGAGAAAAAAGAATGGCAGGATGTTGATTTTGGAATAGATGTTTTTTCTAATCAGGAAAATAAAAAAGAAGAAAGTAAGGAAGGAGAAAAAGAAGATGAAAGTTTTTATGATGAAGTTAGTGAAAAAATAATTGAAGGAGAAGAGCAACCTGCCACTCTACCAGCTGAAGAAAAAGAGAAAAATGCAGGAGAAGTAGAAGAAACAGAAGAAAATAAAGAAGATGAAGAAGAAAGGGGTGGTGGGGGAGATGGGGAGGGAAAAGAAGAGTATGTTTTAGATATATTTTAAAACATATTTTGTATTGATTTTTTTATAATCTATATATTTTAATATATATCTTCTAAAATATATTTTATTTTGTAAAAAGGTTTATAAGGTATTATTTACTTGTTAATGGTAACAAAATTTGTAGTAAAAAAGATAAAGATGGCTACAAACGATAATTCAAAAAAAGATGAAGAAGACGAAGAAGAGTTGGAGTGGAAAGTTCTTGATATAGATCCAGAAGGAAGATATGATAAAGATAAACTTAAAGATGCAGTTAAAAATTATAAGTTTCTTGTAGAGTTAGGTTCAAAATTAAGAAAGCCAGAAGGTTTTTATGATCCTGAATTAAGAAAAGATTTGGGAACTTTTTTAAGAAAGGACCCTCGTTTTTATGCAGAAACTTCTCCTGACATTGTTCTTAATGACGCTCAAGAAGCAGCAGACGAAGGAAGGGGGAAGTTAGGAGATTATGTTCACAATCATTTTGATGAGGTATTGAGAGAGGTTCCTAATGATAATTTAGAAAGTTTAGTTTTGCAATTACCACTGGAAAAGATTGGAGATGAAAAAGCAGATGAATTAGTTGATGCAATTGAAGAGTATCATAAGATTGAAAGAGCTATGAGAGAAGGGAAGATTGGAGAGTATGTTGAAAAAAAATTAGAGTCTGCTCCAGATTGGATGAAGAGGGCTTTTTATTATGCTTCTCAAGTTGAAGATTATGTAAAAAGGATTTTTGAATCTTATTCTAAAAGTATAAGATCAGATTTAGACTCTTCTCTAAGCGAGATTAAAAAGGAAGAAGAAGGTTTAAGAAATCTAATCAGGAAAAGTTATGAAAAAATTTCTGATGAAGAAAAAGATAGTGATGAAGCAAGAGTTTATCAACTAAGGCTTGCGATGGCTGCTTTCGGAGAAAAAAAAGAGTAAAGCAAGAAATAAAATAATAGAGATTATTTTTTTTCTATTATTTCTTTGACTAATCGAGTCATCTCTTGGATGAATTTTTCTGTTTTTTCTTGCCATTCGTCTATTTCTTTTCCTTGCAGGTCAGTTATTTCGCCATGAACAATTTTTCTGTGAAGAACATAAAGGTCTCTGTAATCAGTGACATATTTCATTTTTAGATTTCCTGTATCCACAAATATTTCTTTTAACATTATAGGTATGTGTTCAGGAGAGGGAGGTATTTGCTTTGCTGCCATTAGAGCGGCATGGGCAGAATCTACCATTCCCCAATATAATCCTTCTATAGCATTCAATTCATTTGATTTGCTTCTTGCTAAGTGAAAAGGAGCTCTTTGCAATGCTGTATAAATTGCTTCTGGGGTTGATTTTATTTTTCCTTGTTGAAGCAAAATTTTTAGAGGAGAGAAAAAGCCACCAAAGTCTATCAAGGGTTCTCCAAATCTTAATATGTTTATGACAACAGGGTCTCCTTTTATTAAATCTTGCCACCACGTAGTCAATTTTACAGAATTAATGTGGAGTTCTTTTTTATAAGGGTTTGCTTTAATTAATTTTCCTAATTCTTCTCTATACCATGCAATTAATTCTTGGTCCCATTGAATTGATGCATCATCAATAATAATTATTATATCAATATCACTTCCTGCTACAGCTGTGTTTTTAACTTGGCTGCCGAATAGAACTATAGATTTAATGAGTTTGTTGAATTTTTTATAAGTTTTTGTTGCAAAATCCATTGCTATTTCTTTTTCATTAATCAATCTTAGAGTAGGAAAATTTTTCAGTTGTTTAGTTTTCTTTTTTCTTTTTTTTGATTTTGCCATCTTACCTCTTTTTGTTACTATAACTTAATAACTTTTATTATTTTTAAATGTTTGGTGTTTATGCAGTCGGAGTTCCTGTCATTCTTGATTGTTTGCCTGGCATTTGTCCCCCTAACTCTACAGGAAGAGCTGAAAAGCTTGAACCATAAATTGAAAAGTGTTGTTCTGGAAAATAGGCAAGAGGATAGCTGAAATAGTTTCCATATGTTGACCTTATTTGATTCCAGTATGGCTGCATCATTGCAGTATAAAGGGGGCTCCCAAGAGCTTCTAAAATATATGGAGTTGGAGTTGTTTTAAAATGCTGGACAAAGCCGCCAGCTTCTACAATCTTTTTGCCTTTAAAACCTGCTTTTTCTAATTCCTTTAAAATATCTTTTAATGGAACATTTCCCATTCCTGGAGGTAAGTGAGTGTCACCATAGCCAAAATTATCAGTTAGATGAACATGTTTAACAAAAGGGGCTATTTTTTCTGTTTCTTTTTTTATTTCTTCCTCGCTGTATCCAGCTTTTCTTAGAAGGTTTATATGGCCAACATCCCAGGTGACTCCTATTAATTTTTCTGCAGCTTTTTCTGCTTCTGATGCTGACATGCCTTCTTTTTTCGCTCTTTCAATAAACTCTTTTCTTGCATTTTCTACTAGATTTTTTAATTCATTTGCTCTTGAAAAAGCCATTCCAGGATAGAGGTTTTCTATGCTTATTATTGGAGCCTTATTTTTATATTTTTTATAAGCTGAAAAAGCCACATTTCCTAAAGTTTCTGCTGATTTTTTTGTTGCAAAATCTTCTATTTTCTCATAAACTTTTGGCGGGTTGTGGATTAATCGCTCTTTTAATCTGAGGAGAGTGTCATCAATAAGCTGAGATTTTTTAATCACAAATTTTAATGTTTCTAAAGGATTTGCTTCTCCTTGGCTTATTTGTTGATAGAGTTTTTTTTCTTCTTCTGCAGCTTTTTTCCAGTTTTCTGCTATTTGTTTTAGCTCTTCCCTTGTTTTTTCATCCCCGTATTTGTAGGCTTTATTGTATAAACTTCTAAAAGAGGTCTCTACATTGTCTAAAAAAAGGTCAGCTTTTTTCAGATTTTCAATTGCTCCTTGATATCTTTTTAGCTCTTCTTCTCTTAATTGTTTTCCTTTTTCTAATTTCTCAAATAAAGGGAAAAGATTTGCTTGAGAATTTCTTATAACTTCATCAGCTTCTTTTTTGTAAAAAGTAAGGTTTGTTATGTTGTTTATCCATTCTGTGTTATTTACTTCTCGGATTTCTTGTTCTGGGACTCTTATAACTTTTCCAGTTTCAGGATAATATTTTTCTTCTCTTTTTAAAGGAATGAGCTGTCCTGTTTCTTTGTTTATAGCTATTACTTGCGATTCTTCTAATTTTCTTAATTCTTCTTGTGTTGGCTCTCTTCCATATCTCTCTTGAAACATCTTTTTGTAATCTTCAATAAGTTCTTTTGATGGTTTTGAATATTCTGTTCCAGGAATCCCAGAAGCATGGATTGTTATTGGGATGTTTCCTTCTGGGTCTAATTCATGGCTTCTTTCTACTATGCTTTTTAATTGCTCTTCTGTTTGTTCTCTTGCTGCCTCGCTCCACCCTTCTTTTGTGAATCCTGCAGGGTCAATCAAAGGAGCATGGACTGTTGTTTCTGCTCCTGTCAGCTTTGATAGTCTTTGTATTTCTTTAAAATGTTGTTTTGGGATGGCATCAAATACTTCTGGAGAAAGGGGTTGCAGTTCAATCGTTTTCCCTCCTTGATTCAACAAATTAGTTACTTCCTGAATTTGATTTGCTGTTTGAATTGATGTTGGCGCTCCAATTTCACTAAAAGGAATATTGTAGCCAGTAAATAGTTCTCCATATTCTGGTTCTAAAGGATAGGCAGCTCCTTCATAAAAAAATTCATATGCCATCTTATATTTTTAAAGAAGTTTTTATTTATAATTCTTTCTAAAGCTCTTCTCTAATATCACGATATTTTCTTTTTTCTTCAAAAGGCAGTTTTCTTTCTTCTTTCAATCTTCCTACTTTTAAAACTCTATCTTCTGGCATTCTTCTTGTCTGCTGAGTTTCTTTTAATTCGTGCCATTCTTCTATTCTAACTTGAGGAGTTTTAGTCTCATTTATGTTTTCTGGCCTGATTAAAACGCTGGCTTCTCTCATTTCTCTTACTATTGGAGTTTCATAATTGTTTGCGCCATAATCTGGCATATTATAGATTGAGGCTTCGTATACAGGAGTTGTTTCTTCCCCCTCATTATTAGAAGTTGGTCTTTCTCTAATAGCTTCTTCTACAGAATCTTCGAGAGTTTCTGGCGGTTCGGTAGGTTCTAAAGTAGGAGTTGCTGAATGTGAAGGAATAAAAAAATCTTCAGTTATCATTTCACCAGAATCAACAATTTCTTTTTCTTCTTTTTCATTGCTTCTTGGTTCAATTTCTTTAAATTTTGGAAAAATTTCTTGAATAATCTTGATTTTTTTCTTTTTTTCAATTGTTTTCTTTTTTTTCTTCATTGTCAAATTTCAATTATTTTTCCTTTTTTTCCAACATTTATAATTTTTGTTTTTCCTATTTTTTCTTCGATTCCTTCTGCTTCATGTACATGACTACAAATAGCTATATCTGGCTTGAAAGTTCGGATAGCTTTTGTTACAGCCTCGCTGCCTGGAAAGATTTCAGTGAATTTTTCTATTTTGCTCTTTGATGGATGGACATGCGTTACCATTATTTTTTTATCTAAACCTTTGACTTGTTCATAACCTCTTTTTAAAAGGTCGAACATTTCATTTTCAGGGATTTGAAATAAGCCTATGTTAGCTGAACCTGCCCCAAAAATTCCAACATTGCCTATTTTGATAGAATAACCATGAATATTTTGCGTGTTAGGATACATGTTTGCCAAAAAATCAGCTGTTGCAAGAGTTTCGTGGTTTCCTGGAATTAATAGAACTCTTTTTCCAGCTTTTACAAAAGGACCTATAAGGTTGTCAGTTGAAGTTTCTGCAAAAGTTAAATCGCCAGCCAGTATGACTAAATCTACATTTTCTCTTTTCGCTTTCTCAGCTAAATATTCTGCTTGTTTTGTGTCTCCATGAATGTCACCTGCTGCCAGAATTTTGAGTTTTTTCCTTTTTCTTGATTTTTCTGCCATCTTTTAAAAAAGAGATTTATCTTAATAAAGTTAATGGTAAAATAGTAATTTTAGATTTCTATTAATCTTTATTTTTCGCAAGTTCAAGATTCAATTTGCAAGGGATTTAAAAAATAAGTTCTGTTTCCATCACTTTCTACTAATCCTCTGATTTTTATTATTTTTTCAAAGGCAACTTTATTATTGATTGGAGTCCTGCTTACTATTGTGAAATATTTTTTTGAGTTTGGAGAAGGGTATAATCTATATGTATTTAAGATAAAGGAGATTAATTTTATTCTAATTGAATCAAAACGAGGATTATAATATTGATAAGGAATAAGATATTTTTTCTTTCCAACATATTCAAGCCAGCCAGAAGTCTCTATTTCTTTTCCATAGTAGGTTTCTGGACTTTCAATTAAGTCTTGCAATTTCACTTCTCTTGGTTGCTTTTTTCCGCAACTAACAAGTCCAACTAAACAAAGAGCAGAAAATTTTCCAAGATGTTTTAAAAATTCTCTTCTTGAATCTGACATTTAAACTTCAATTATTTTCCAAAATTTCTTTTTCTTTTTTGGAAATTTTTTATACATAAAAGAAGGTCTTTTTTATTAAACTCTGGCCACATTTTTTTAAGAAAAATCCATTCTGAGTAGACTGATTGCCAAGGCAAAAAATTGCTGGTTCTAATTCTGTTTCCTGTTCTTATTATCAGGTCTGGTTCTGAAGATAACCATAAAGCTTTAGTTACATCTTCTTCTGTTATTCTTCTTTTTTTCTTTAATTTTTTAATAGCTTGCAATATTTCTAGTCTTCCACCATAAGCAAAACAGAAATTAATTTTATAGTTTTTATAATCTTTTGTTTTGTTCTCTATTTCTTTTGCAAGTTTTCTTATATTGCTTGGAATTAAAGAAAGGTCTCCAATAAATTTTATTCTAACTTTGTTTTCATGAATTCTTTTATCTTTTTTGAATTTTTTAAACCACTTTTTAAATAAATTAAATAAATAGTTCAGTTCTTTTTTGTCTCTTTTTAAATTCTCAGTTGATAGAATATAGAAAGTTAGTTCTCTTATTTCAAATTCTTTTGCCCATTCTAAAAATTTTTCAACTTTTTCTGCTCCAGCCTCATGCCCTTTATATGAAGGAAGTCCTTTTGATTTTGCAAACCTTCTATTACCATCTAAAATAATCGCTAAATGATTGAGTTTGTTTTTTTCCATCATTTAACTTTGTTAGATTATTTTTTAAGTTTTATGTTTCTATTTTTTTAAAACCAGTGTATTTCCATAAACATCTCGGTATTTTAATGGTTCCATCTTCTTGCTGGTTATTTTCAGCTATGCAAGTAATCATTCTTTCTGTGGCAATTGCTGTATTGTTTAGTGTATGTGCAAATTTCAATTTTCCTTTGTCGCGATATCTTATGTTGCTTCTTCTTGCCTGATAATCCAGACAATTTGAACAACTTGCTAATTCTCTATAAGTTTTTGTAGAAGGAAACCATCCCTCTAAATCAATTGTTTTGGTAGATACTTTCCCCATTTCTTGGGATGATAAAAGAACTGCTCTAAAAGGAATTTCTAATTTTTTAAAAAGTTCAATTGAATTATTTAGAATAAGGTCAAATTCCTTCCACGAATCTTCTTGTTTGCAAAATACAAATTGCTCTATTTTTTCAAATTGATGCGTTCTAAAAATTCCTTTTGTATCTTTTCCATGGCTTCCTGCTTCTTTTCTAAAACAAGGGGAGATTCCTGCATATCTTATTGGCTTATCAACATTAATAATCTCATTAGAATGATAAGCATTTATGGCATGTTCAGCAGTTCCTATTAAATACAGGTTTTCTTTTTCTATTTTATAAATCATCTCTTCAAAAGAGGAGAAAAGTAAGGCTCCTTCTAAAATTTCTTTTCTTAACATATATGGCGGCTGAATCAAAATAAATCCTTTTTCACGAAGAAAATCAAGGGCAAAATTTATTATAGCAAGATTTAATTTTACAAGGTCTTTTTTTAAATAATAAAATCTTGAACCAGCTACCTCTGAAGCCTTTTCTGTATCTATCAGATCTAATTGTTCTAAAATTTCAGAGTGGCTTTTGATTTTAAAGTTAAATTTTTTTGGTTTTCCAAAAGTTTTGAGAACTTTATTTTTCTCAGCATTCCCTATTGGAACTGATTTATCTACAATATTTGGGATTTCTCTTAAAATCAGGTCTCTTGCGTCTTGTTTTTCCTTTATAATTTTCTCTATTTCTTCTAATTGTTTTGGGATTTTTTTAGCTTCTTTTAATAGGTTGTCAATTTTTTTATTTTGTTTTTTTGCTTCATTAATTTTTTTTGATATGCTGTTCCTTTTTGCTCTTAATGAATCAGCTTTTTGTTTTAATTTTCTCCATTCTCTATCTATTTTAAGAAGAGCATCTACTTTTTTTTCTTCTAAGCCGCGTTTTTTTTGATTTTCTTTTATTAAGTTAGGGTTTTCTCTGATTAGATTTATGTCTAGCATGCTAATAATAAATTTGAAAGTTATTTAAAGTTTGCTTTTCTTCTAAAATTATGGATTTTAAAAAGTTAGTTCCAGAATCAAGAGAAAAAAGAGAGATGTTGGAAAGTGTTTATGAATACAACAGGAGATTTTCTTTAAACAAGGAGCAGAAAAAATTGTTGGAGAGGGTTCTTGTGGCTATGGCTTATGTAGATAGGAAATTTTTTTATCAAGGGGAAGATGTTTATTTAGACAATGCTCTTCCTATTGGAGATGGCCAAACAATTTCTCAACCAAGCACTGTTGCGAGAATGCTGATATTGTCTGAACTGAAAGAAGGAGATGATGTTTTGGAGGTGGGGGGCGGGTCGGGGTGGAATGCTTGTTTGATTGGTTTTTTAGTTTATCCAGGAAGTGTTGTAAGTGTAGAGAGGATAAAAAATTTAAAAGAAAAAGCAGAAAAAAATCTTGCAAGGTTGAAGAAAAATCTTAAGGATAAAGGGAAGGATTTTAGAAGATTGAACAATATAAAGTTTTGCTTTGAGAATATATTTGAAAAAAATCATGCTTGGAAAAGAAAATATGATAAGATTATAATCACTGCTGGCATTGAAGCAGGCGATGAAGAAAAAATTGAAAATTTAGCAAAAAATCTGCTTAAAGATAAAGGGATTTTAATATGCCCTTATGTCGCGGGACCTCTTATAATTCTTAAGAAAAATGAAAACATAAAAAGATTTTTAACCCAAGAAGAATATCTTTTTGTTCCGCTGTTAGATTAGGGTTTGAAAAATGAGGACAGGTTTGATTATTGGGATTTTGATTTTTCTGATTATTTTAGTTGGGGCTGCTTTTGTTTTTTATGTATATTTTTTTATTCTTCAGTCAGAAGATT
>CAYTYH010000006.1:0-11185 GCA_964441965.1 Candidatus Woesearchaeota archaeon
ATTAAATTTTTTTCAAATAAAATTTTTGTAATAATCAAACTTGTACTAAATCTTGCAGAAAGCCCAATTCCCAATAAAATCGATTGCTTTGTTCCAAGTTGCTTTTTCCCAACAATTAAACTTCCGAGAATTTTCGCTCCATTTGATACTAAAATAACTGCTAAAATAAGCAAAGGAAATGAAACCAGATATTTTATACTAATACTACTTCCTACCCATAAGAAGAAAACAGGAGCAAAAAAGCCATAGCACATTGTCCTTACTTCGCTTTCTACAGCTTCCAATCTCTTTTTTGGCAAAAAAGTTTTTAGAGCTATGCCAGCAAGCAAAGAAGCTATTGCAGTGGCTTTAGCATATTCTCCTATTCCCAAAAAGAAAAATAAAATAAAAAGTATTAAAACAAATAAATTCTCAATACTTAAAAAATTAAACTTTTTTCCCTCTTTTTTAAGCTTTGTTAGCCCAAAAGCTAGACCAAACAAGATAAAGAGAAAAATAAGAATAAAAAGTATATGCAGGGATGAAAAAGAAGCGCGCGAGCCGATTAAAAACATTACAACAATCAAAACAAAAACTTCAATAATATCATCTAAAGTTCCAATACCAATTATGCTTTGCCCGAGTTTTGTATTAACAATCTTAAATTCATCTAAAATAGGTATTAAGATAGCTTCCCCAACTGTAGCAAAAGATAAAGCGACAATAAAAGAGATAAGCCAACTATAGCCAAAAACAAAATGAACTAAAAAAGTTCCAAAAAGAGCTTCAAAAAAAATTATAAAAAAAGTTGCTTTCAAAATAAATTTTCCCTGTTTCCTAAATTTAATTAAATCTATTTCAAAACCTATAATAAAAAGCAAAAAATACATTCCTAACTCAGCAAGAAATTGAAATTCTGGAGAGGACATAATAGAAGAGAACGGATTATATATTGCAAGCAACAAACCTAAAATTAGAGAGGCAAAAATCCACGGAACTTTTATTTTTTCAATTAATCTTCCCAATAAAAAAGTAAGCAAAAATGCCAGGCTGAGGAAAATAAATAAGTTTAGCATAAATATATATTCTTAAAAGATTATTTAAGTTTTTTTAGTTATTTTAAAGTGTCATCTTGGAGAGAGGCATTTAACTTAACAAAGCAAGAAAAACAATAAATTTTTAAATTTTTAACAAATATAATATTACTAAGGAGGTGAAAAATGGTAGATAATATTTTTGAAGAAATAAAAAGGATGCAGAGGGAAATGAACAGAATTTTTAGCAATTTCTGGGGAAGAAGAGAGTTTGAGGAATTGCAAGAAGCAGAAGAAATCAAAATTCCAGAAATGAGAAAGCCACTAGCAGACATAGAAGAGAACGATAAAGAGGTTGTTATAAAGTTTGAAATTCCAGGAGTTGATAAAAGGGATATACAGCTGAACATAACCCAAAACAAAATTGAAGTGAGAGTAGAAAGAAAGCAAGAAGAGAAAATAAAGAGAGAGGGATTTTACAGACTAGAAAGAAGTTATGGCGGTTTTTATAGAGCTATTTCCTTACCTACAGAAGTAATCCCAGAAAAAGCAAAAGCAAAATACAGAGACGGCATTCTCGAGGTAAGAATACCAAAAGTGAAGAAAAAGCAAAGCAAAATAGAAATTGAATAAATTTTCTTTTTCTTTTTTTGAAAAAGAGTAAAATATTAAAATCTTATTTCCCTTTTATTTTCATGAAATATTTAGAGCTTGCTGAATTATACAAAAGGTTGGAAGCGACAACTAAAAGATTAGAAAAAACAGAAATCCTGACAAAATTTTTGAAAAAATTAAAACAAGATGAAGCAGAGATTCTTTATCTTTTAAAAGGAAAGATTTATCCTGATTATGACAAAAGAGAGATAGGGATATCAACTCAACTGACAATAAAGGCATTAAGCAAGTCTTTTGGGATTAATAGCAAGGAACTAGTACAATTATGGAGAAAATTAGGAGATTTGGGTTTAGTGGCAGAAGAAGTAGCGAAAAAAAGAAAGCAGAAAACTCTTTCTTCTAAAACCCTTGAAGTTAAAAAAGTTTTAGAAAACCTGAGAAAACTTCCTGAGCTTGAAGGAAGCGGCACAATAGAAAAGAAAATCGCCTTAATTTCAGAACTCCTAACTTCTGCTTCTCCTTTAGAATCCAAATACCTAATAAGAACTGTTTTAGGAGATTTAAGGGTGGGGTTAGGGGAGGGGATTTTAAGAGATGCTATAGTATGGGTTTGCTTTGGGAAAGAAGACAAAGAAGCTTATGAAATGGTTCAAGAAGCATATGACAAGACCGCAGATTTTTCTCTTGTATTGAAAACATCATTAAAAGGTAAAAAAGCTTTAGAAAACTTAAGCCTGACTCCTGGAAATCCTGTAAAAGTCATGCTTTTTTTAAAAGCCAAAAATTTTGAAGAAGCATTTAAAACAGTCGGGAAACCAGCAGCTATTGAATTTAAGTATGATGGTTTTAGAATGATGATTAATAAAGACGAGAAAGGAAAAATAAAAATATTCACAAGAAGATTAGAAGAAGTGACAAAGCAATTTCCTGAAGTAATTGAATATGTTAAAAAATATGTGAAAGGAAAAACTTTTATACTTGATTCTGAAGCAGTTGGCTACAATCCAAAAACAAAAAATTATAGACCCTTCCAAGAGATAAGTCAGAGAATAAAAAGAAAATATGATATAGAGAAACTATCAAGAGAGCTGCCTGTTGAAGTAAATGTTTTTGATATTCTTTATTATAATGGGAAAAGCTTAATAAAAGAACCTTTTATCAAAAGAAGAAAACTTCTTGAAAAGATAATAAAAGAAAAAAAATGGCAGTTAGTTCTCGCAAGACAAATCATAACTTCTGACAATAAAAAAGCAGAAGAGTTTTATAAAAAAGCATTGAAAGAGGGGGAGGAGGGGGTGATGGTTAAGGCTTTAAATGCTCCTTATAAACCTGGAGCAAGAGTAGGGTATGGTGTTAAGGTGAAACCAGAAGAAAATGATTTTGATTTAGTGATAACTGGAGCAGAATACGGTACAGGAAAAAGAGCCGGATGGCTGACAAGTTTTGATGTCTCTTGCAAGGATAAAAACAAGCTTTTAGAGGTTGGCAAGGTTTCAACAGGCTTGAAAGAAAAAGAAGAAGAGGGATTAAGTTATAAAGAGATGACAAGAATATTAAAACCCCTAATTATAGAGACAAAAGGAAGGCATGTTAAAGTCAAGCCAGAGATTGTAGTTTCAGTAACCTACCAGAACATACAAAAATCTCCAACCTATTCTTCTGGGTTTGCTTTAAGGTTTCCAAGATTCACCAGGTTAAGGCCAGATAGGAATGTTAGCGATATAGCAACATTAAGTGAAATAAAAAAAGAATACGAGAAAAAAAGATAAGACGAAACTTTTTTATATTCTTTTTATTTTATATAGTCAACTAAACATAAATGAAAGAAGGAGGTAAGAAGAATGAAAAAATTTGCTTTAGTTATTTTAGTGTGTCTTCTTTTAATCAGTGTTTCAGTTTCTGCTTTTTGGCCTTTTGATAGAGTTACTGGTAAGGTGGTAGATAATACTTTAATGAACAACTCCGATGATTGCATAGATACAGATAACGGGGTTTTTTCAATGGTTCCTGGGATAGTAAGATACAAAAGATTCTTGGGAACAAATGAAAGAGTGGATGTATGTAGAAGCAAGGGAAGATATTTACGAGAATATTACTGCGATAGTAAGGGGAAAATGAGAGCGAAAACTATCCGCTGTAAAGGTGGATGTAACACTACAGAGATAGAGTTCAGAGGAGACACTTATGAAGTAGGATTTTGCATACCTCCTGCTCCAAGTTGTAAAGAGATTGGGCCAGGAAAAATAAGAGATGAATTAGGAAAAATTTACAGAAGCGGTTGCGGAAAAGGAGATGATAGAAATAAGTATAAGAAATACTCTTGTGGAGTGAATATTCAAGTGTCTGACATCACTTATTCCTCTATTGCAGGAGGCGGCGGCACATCTCCAAACAGCGTAACCCTCAAATTGTTAGGAAAAAGTTTAACTTTAGAAGAAGGAGCAACAGAAACAATCACTATTGATTCAATGAATTATGAAATAACAGTAGAAGCAATAACACAAGATAGCGCAACTATAACGCTAAAAGAAACAATGAGGGTAGGGGATTCAACTATAGATAAAGGAGAAGAAACAATAACACTTGATGAAGGCACTTCTGGAATAATAGGAGAAGACAAATTTATTTCTGTTGTTGTTGATGATTGCTCCGAGTTAGCTGATGGAAAATGTACTTCTTTAGGATGTTATGGTGCTTGCGTTGACACAGACCCAGAAAATGATATAAATGTGGCAGGAGTTGTAACTGTTATAGAAAAAGGAGAAGAAAAAACCTATAGCGATACCTGTCACCCTACAAAAAATGCAGTGAAGCAATATTATTGTAGAAATGGAAGAGCCTATTTGTATAAAAGAGGAGACTATTCATGGCTATCTTGTGGAAGAGATAGAAAGTGTGTTGTTGACGAGGCGACAGGAGCAGGTAAATGTGTAGATAAAGAAGAAGCAGGAGAAACAACATCACTTGAAGGATTGAGAAGAATAGTTCAAAGTTTACAAGAAAGAATAGAAGCTTTAGAAGAAGCAGTATCTGAGCTTCAAGAAGCACTTTTCGCAGAGGAGTGATTTTTTCTTTTTCTTTTTTTATTTTTCAATAAAACAATAAAGAGAAAAATCTTTAAATATCCTAAAATTTATAAAATACATGAGCCTGTAGCTCAGCCTGGTTAGAGCACTACTCTGATAAGGTAGGGGTCCCAGGTTCAAATCCTGGCAGGCTCATTTTTTAAAATGAGAAGAAAAAGAGATAAAAACAAAATTGGAAAGTATCTTTTATTGATTATTGGAATAATTGTAATATTAGAAATTACTCTATTTATAATAAGTAAAAGTATAAATATCGAAAAGAAAAATACAGAAAACATTACAAACAATTCAGTAATTTTCAATCATTTTAAAAATTTTAAAACTTCTGAGAATGGAACAATTGTCAGAATTAAATTGCCAGCAGTAGATTCAAAAGGAAACGGAGTTTCAACAATATTGACAGTAGAAGCGATTCCTGGAAGCGGCAGAACCCTTGTTGATATTGAAAGCTTGTTGTTCTGGGCAGACACCCAACAATCAATAAGAATGGCAAGGTTAGTTGCAGATAAATATACAAACGAAAGTATAGAAAATTATGATTTAATTTATAGTATAGAAGCCAATGCTTCAATTATTGGGGGGCCAAGCGCAGGAGCTGCTTTAACCCTCGCTACTATTTTTGCTTTAAACCATCAGAAACCAAGAGACGATGTAATGATAACTGGAACTATAAATCATGATTGAACTATAGGTCCTGTCTCCTCTATAATGGAAAAAGCAAAAGCAAGCAAAGAAGCCGGAGCTAAAAAATTTTTAGTTCCCTTATTACAAAGCAGAGATGTTGTTTATGAAACAAAAAAACACTGTCAGAAATTTGGTTTTAGTGAATTCTGTTATGAAGAGACAATACCAAAGCAGATAGATGTTTCTAAAGAAGCTGGAATAGAAGTAATTGAAGTTTCAAGTATAGAAGAAGCTTTGAAATATTTTAAAGATTAAGTTTTTGCCTCTAACTCTAAAATAAGTTTCCCATTCTTAAGTCTATAATTTAAAATAGGCAATCCAATTGGCAATAATTTTACATAAACCTTGTCTTTTGAAAAAGCTTTTATCTCAATGCTGTTCTCAAGCTTATTTATTAAAACATTTTTTAAACTTTTAACTCCAGGAAGGTCAATTTCATAAATAACTTTATTGCCCAATCTTCTAACAGATGTTTCAGCTTCTTCTCTCGGCAGTTTTGCCAGTTTTTTGGCTTCTTCTTCAGATATCGACAGCAAATCTGCAGGTTTTCTCTGAATTCTTTTTTTCTTCTTTTCCTCATAATCTTGACCAAATCTTCTAATTTTTATCTCAGGCTTTTTTCCGCTTGCAGTTGAAATACTTATGCTAATTCCCCTCGATATTTCTGGCTTTTTTATTGTTTTATTTTTTTCAAACTCTTTATCCAACTCTCTGAATTGCAAATCTATTTGCTTTAAAAGATTATTAAAGATTTTTTCAAAGCCAAAAGGAATGCCTCTAAAATCAGGAAAACCAATATTGTCGTCCTTTCCTAAAAATCCAAAATCTCTTTCTTCTTCCTCTTTTCTAATATTGAATCCACAATAAGGACAAAACTCAAAATCTTTGTTTATTTTCCTTCCACATCGCGGACATTTTTTCTTAAACATAAAATTTTAATATTATCATGATTTAAATATCTTATGGAAAAGGAGGAAAAAGAAAAAAAATTTTTAGAGATTGTAAGAAAATACAATATAGATTTAAGGAAGCTAGAGTTGGAACAGTTAAAATTAGCCAAAAGCTTGGAAATAGAAGACAAAATAGACCCTTCCTTAATTGAAAGGATTGCAGGAATAGAAAATATTTTTGTAAAAAAGAGGATTATTTCAGCTATTGTAGTCCTTGATAGTGAATTTAATATATTAGAACAAGAGTATGTAGAAGAAAAAATAAAGTTTCCTTATCTTCCAGGTTTTAGGGCATATAGAGAACTTCCAACAATGGTTTCTGTTTTTAATAAACTTGACGAAAAACCAGATGTTGTATTTATTAAAGGGCACGGCATACTTCATCCAAGAGGACTGGGAATCGCAAGTCATTTCTCTCTTGCAGTTAATGTTCCTACAATAGGGCTCGCAGATAATTTAATTGTTGGAGAAGTAAAGGGAGAAGATATTGTCTTAGATGGGAAAATAAAAGGCAAAATAGTGGTTACAAAAGAAGGAGCAAAACCAATCTATGTCAGTCCTGGCAATTTGATTTCTGTTAATACAGCTAAGGAATTGGTTTTGAAATATGTCCAACCGCCACACAAATTTCCAGAGCCATTAAGATTAGCAAAAAAATATGCAAAAAAAATTATGAAAGAATTATATGCCTAATTTTTTATTGTTTATGCTCATTTAGAAGTTCGTGCATTAAACCTCTTTCAAGTTTTTTAAAACTTATAATTGGATGGAATTTTTTGACTCTTCTTACCTCCTTTACTCTTGGCAAAAAAATCATGCTCGTCAACATCCTCATAAAAGAAGAGATTAAAAAAATAATTAGAAATTTTTTTAATTTTAAGTTTAATGATGGAAGGTTTTGTAAGATTAACCCTCCCAAAGATGATCCAATAAAAATCCCAATACCAGAGAGAATATTATGGTAAGAAATGCATAAAGCTCTTTTTTCTGGAGTGACTGCATCATACACAAAATTAAAAACAGCTAAATTAAAACCAGCCCACCCCACCCCGCCAATTATACTCGGCAGAATAAGGTAATAAGGAGACCTCGAAAAAAGCCACAAAAAAGGCATCATGGAAATAAAGACAGAACAAATTAGCATTGTCTCTTTTCTCCCATATTTGTCAGAAAAAATTCCCCAAAGGGGGACAATTAACAACCCTGCTAAAGAAGAAGAAGCATTTACAATCATGAAAGTCATATAACTAAAATGAAGCTCTTTTAACATGTAAACGCTAAAAAAAGGACCTGCAATCATTACTGAAAGATGCATGCATGAAACAAAAAGAGAAAACTTTGGGAAATTTCTTTTTTTAACATCAGAAACAAACTGGAAAAAAGAAAAATAAAATCTTTTTTTCTGCCTGAATCTTGGATTATAGTGTTTTCTAAAATAATATGCTGATATGAATCTTGCTATTGAAGCTATGAGGAATAAAACTGAAAAGCCAAGAAGAACCATGCCTTTTGTTTTAAAAAAATCAAGCAAAAAAGCAGTAACTAAACTTGAAATTAAAGCAACAATGCCAACAATCTTATTCCTTTTCCCAAAATATCTGCCTCTTATTTTTTCAGGGACTATTGCTCCCATCAAAGAAAACCAAGCAGGAGTGGCAATTGCTCCAAAGATGCCATAAAGAGTGTAAAAAATAATCAGCAAATAAGGAAGTAAAGGTATAAGTATTGATTTTAAAAATAATAGCGACAAAAAAATAATTGGAAGCCACATCATTGCCTGCAGAGAAACAAAAGTTAGGATTATTCTTTTTCTTGAATATTTTTCCATCAATTTGCTTCCGTATAATTGAGAAACCGGCGGCAACAATCCAGAAAAACTTTTTAACAAACCAATCTGCAAATTATTTAAACCCAAAGCCAATGCATAAGGAATCATATAAAAATCTCCGATTCCAATCATAATAGAGGCAAAAGAACCCTCCTTTATAGAAAGCTTCATTGTCTCTTCTTTTAACAATTTTTCTTTAACGCTTGATAAAACCTTCTCTTTTTTTTCTTTTTGAATTTCAACTTTCTTAAGTTCTTGTTCAAGATTGAAAAATCCTCTTTTCATTTTTGAAAAAAATTTTCAGATTATAAAACTTTTTAGCTGATGGGGCTGCCAGGATTTGAACCTGGGTCGCATGCTCCCTAAGCATGAAGCCTAACCAGACTAGCCCACAGCCCCTATAATTTAGAAAACTAATTATTATTTTTAAGTTTTGTTAATGCTTTACAATTAAATTTATTAAAGTTTCTTTTTTTGATTAAATATGATGCTTGGAGCTTTAATTTCAGGAGGGAAAGACAGCCTTTATGCTGCATATATCGCAAACAAATATCACGAGGTATGCTGCCTAATTTCAATTATATCAGAAAACCCTTTTAGTTATATGTTCCATACACCCTCCATAACAAGTGTTAAAAAACAAGCCAAGGTTATGGATATTCCTATTATAATTCAAAAAACAAAAGGCAAAAAAGAGTCAGAGTTAAAAGATTTAAAAACAGCGATATCTAAAGCAAAGGAAAAATATAAAATTGAAGGAATTGTCAGCGGGGCAGTCGAAAGCATCTACCAAGCAACAAGAATCCAAAAAATCTGCAACTCTCTAAAGTTAGAAGTTTTTAATCCTCTCTGGCAGAAAGACCAATTTGAATTATTAGAAGAGATTATTAAGAACAAGTTTGAAGCAATAATAACAGGAGTTTTTGCCTACCCTCTTGATAAGTCCTGGTTAGGAAGAAAAATAAATAGAGAGTTTATTAAAGATATAAAAACTCTCCAAAAAAAATATGGCATAAATCCTGCAGGAGAAGGCGGAGAATTTGAAACCCTTGTGTTAGATTGCCCTTTATTTAAAAAAAAGTTAAAAATAAAAAATAAAAAGATATTTGGAAATAAAAACACTTATTTTATGGAAGTTACACTATGATACTGCTTATTAACACTTGTAAAGATAACCTTCATTATTTTGAATTTGTTAAGCCTATTGAGAAAATCATAAAAAAAGAGAAAACTAAATTTGTAGTGAGGCATTATTCTAAATTGAACAAAAAGATTTTAGAAAAAGCAGAGAAAATAATAATTTGCGGGACAAGTCTCCAAGATAACAAGTTCCTTCATGATTTGTCTTTTTTTGAATTTATAAAAGATTTTAAAAAACCAATTCTCGGAATCTGTGCAGGGATGGTTGTTGTTTCTTTACTTTTTGGCTCAAAATTAAAAAAAGGGCAAGAAATCGGTCTTTTTAAAGAAGAGTTTATAAAAGAATTTTTGGGTTTAAAAGGAGAACAAAAAGTATACTGTCTTCATAATTATTACACAACCCTTCCAAAAGATTTTGACTCTTATACAAAAGGAAAATTTCCAAAAGCCATCAAGCATAGAAATAAAGAAATATATGCGGTCTTATTTTATCCCGAAGTAAGGCACGAAGAAATAATTAACCAGTTTTTAAAAATTTAACCACTTAAATTTATTGTCTTAGTATATATTTATCCTCCCATTCCTTCATATAAGCTTCTGGTATCTTAATCTTTTTTCCAGATTCTTTTTTTTCTTGTCCATATTTAACTCTGAAAATTAAACCAAAAAAGATTCCTAGAAAAAAACCGCTTAAATGAGCCATATGACCTATGTTGCTGGGAATGAACAAACCAAAGACATCTCCTAACATCCAAAGGATACTTGCTACAAATAATGGCATTGGCAAGGAAAAAGCCCAAACAACCATTTTAGGTCTAAGGACTGTCAAGCTGCCGATTATACCAAAAATAGCCCCAGACGAACCTAATGATGCTGAATAAAAATTAAAAGAAACAAGATTTGCACTTATTCCAGATACAAAGAAAACAAAAAGAAAATTTTTGCTACCAATTATTTTTTCTAAAATTAACCCAAAAAAAATCAAAGCAAACAAATTAAAAACAAGATGTTGCAAAGAACTATGTAAAAAAATAGCACTTACAAATCTCCAGGGTTCTATTAAAGAGCTTTTGTTTAATAAGAAAATTTCTGTCAATCCTGGAACAAGTATCTGCAAAATAAAAACAAGAATGCAAACCAATGACAAAATTAATGAATAAAACCTCATAGAAAATTAAAAGATTTTTGTTTTAAATATTTTTATACTACTCCTCACTTATGGTTTGCAACTTTCTTTTATATAATCTTTCTATAGTAAGAAGTATAGCAGCCCCAATCACTACACCAACAAAAACATAAACAAAAAAATTATTTCTTTTTGAGATTTCCTCACTTTCTTTTGGATTTAAAATACTTGTGATACTCCCTGAACTTTTCTCTATCTTTTCATCTAAAATACCAATAGCATTTCCAGTTAAACTCACTCCTTCTTTAGTAAGTGTTGTTTTTCCATCTGTAATTTTAATATTATAAATACCATCTGGAGCTATTAACCTAAAACTTGTTTTTTCTCCTATTCCTAAATCTAATTTTTTAACTTTAACAACATCTCCTATGACAATCTGTATTTCTTTATTGTATCTTGTATTTCCAGTATTGATAGCAACAACTCTATCACCTTCTAAATAAAACTTAACTTCTTCTTTTGCTTCTATCATTATCAGTTTATTTACTTCCGAATCTTTGTATCTTGCAATAATTTTCCAATAACCATAACTTGCTTCCTTTCCTAAATTTATGTTAACTAATTCATTAGCTGGAACAACTCTCTCAATTTTATGCAATTTTCCAGCATCCTCCAATATGATTGAAACCTTGTCTTTAATAAGCTTATTATTGTCATCAAGCAAAGAAATCTTCAAAGTGATA
>CAYTYH010000007.1:0-10483 GCA_964441965.1 Candidatus Woesearchaeota archaeon
GAATCTTATCTGAAGAAGTAAGATAAATTGTTCCTAAAGATTCTTGAAAAAATATCGGGAATGGGAGATTTAAGAACGAGAGTGATTTTGCTTTATGTTCTTTTAATCCATCTGACGTTTCTTCAAAAACTGTTCCTAAGGAAATTTCTTTTTTTGTTGTTTTGCATATTAGAGATTTGCATTCTGGTAGTTCCCAATGCCACATTCGTAGAAAATTTCCTTCACACATGCAGAGACAATAATCTCCATCTTTGCATTCTTTTGGTTTATTTTCTCCTTTTCCATAAAAAACAAGAGACCATCCTTTTGGAGCTGTTACAATATAGCTTGTTTTTTCTCCTTTGTCAAGAGTTTCAATTTTTCCAATTATAGCATTGAGAGTAGCTCTTGCTTGTTCTTTTTCTGTTTTTTTTGTGATAGCAGAATAAATGTTGTAAGAGAGCAGTATCAAGAAAAAAATTACAATTAAGGCAAGCATTATCTTGAGGATTTCTGGAGTTAAAATTCCTGCTTTTTTATTTTTCATACTACTTCTATTTTGCATTTTTTAGTTGTGTCTTTGGCTTCTTCTTCTACAAAAGGGCCATTTAAAGTCTTTTGGACTCTTTTTATGCATGATATTTCTATTTCAAATTTTCCCTTGCCAAGAGAAGACAGTTGTATGATTCTGTCTACTCCTATTTTCAATACCTTTTCATTGCTTATTTCTTTTTCTATTGTTTTCCAGTCATCTTTGTATTTTGTAATTTTAATTTTAAGGTCCCCGATACAGTGCGGGACAACTTTTGAGCAAGTATTTGTTATGTTTAATTCTTTATCTTGAGATAGCTGTTGCTTTTCTTTTATTAACTCCCATTCATAATGGTCTTTAGAATACCAGCAGTTTATTAATCCTAAAACATTTACTTCTTTCTTTTTTATTTCTCCATATGTTGGTTCAATATCATTTTCATTTTCCATTTCAGTAATGCATTTTGCTTCAATTGAGAGATTGCCTTCTTTATCTGCAGTAATAAGCAAGGTTTCAGAACCGCCAGATTTTAATCTTTTTTGCCAGATTTTATTTTTAAAGACATCAACTCTTTTGCATTTTGGTCCAGCATACCAATTTATATGCACCATAACAGAATCTCCGAGCATCGCATATTTTATTGGTCTATCTCTGCCGAGCCATACCTGCTCAATTTTTCCTTCACCATATTCTTCTTCTGATTTTTTCTTGCAAAAGAGAAGAGTGCCTTCAACATTATAGGAGCTATCTAGTTGAAGTAGGAGATAATGGTTTGGGATGTCAGGAGATTTTAAAAGTTCGGGATTTATTTTTATAACCCCCTTTTCTACTTTTCCTACTTCTAAATCAGAAGCAAGCCAGTCTATCCCAATTCTTTTTTTAAGAAGGTAGATTTTTAAGTTTTCTATATTGTTTCCATACCAATAATAATTTTTTGAGAGATAAGAATAAATTTTTCCATTGATATAGTCAAAATAGTAAAGTTTTCTGTCTTTTCCTATTTTTGTTGTAAAAGGATCAGAACCAACCATTGCAATTGGAACTTGACAGCCTTTCATTTTAAAAAGCTCTTTGGAGCTGTCAGTTATAACAATTTCTTCGTCATGTTCATATTTATACTCTGGAAGATTTTTTATCCAGTTGAAAAAAGATTCTCTTATTTTAGAAGAAGAAAAAAGCAAGAGAATAATTATTACTAATAAGGTTAAAATAATGATAATAAGTTTTCTTATAGCTAATTCAGAGCCCTTTTTTTCCATTTTTAAGGATTTTTAAATCTAAATAAATCTTTTATTTTTTCAATTAAAGCAAGACCTTTTCCTGACAAGATGAGATAACCTATTAAAACTAAAACAAAAAAAACAATTATAAGAATCCACCAGCCAAGGGTGTCAAGTTCTATGCTCGCTTTTTCCCCTTTTTTTCTTTTTATCATCCTTGAAAAAACAAAACAATCTTAATAAATTTAACTGACTATTCCTCCCATTGCAACTGCTGCTAATAAAGTAAGAGCTATAATTGAGATTGATGAAACGAGAAAATAAAGTAAGATGCCTCTTTTTAAGTTTTTTCCAGTTTCCCATATGTTCTTTAATTTATCCTCTCCAGACTCTACTGTTACGAGAGTTGAAGATAAGATGAAGATGATTTCTATTATGTAAATTCCAATAGCTATTTGTAGAAAATAAGGAGGAATCATGTTTACAAGATTGAATAGTTCTAATATGTTGGAGACGTCTCCTAAGCCTCCTAATTCAAAATTTCCCTGCAATTCAAACATAATCTGCAGTTTGCTTAAAATAATGGCAATCATTGTGGCAAGTCCTATAACAATGCCTGCCAATAAAGGAGCTAGGAATGTCATGTTGCCTTTCATATCAGAAATAACTTCTGCAAGAAGGTCGCGCATTCTCTCGTTAATTTTGTGAATATTTTTTATATATTCAGAAATGCTCATCAAAGAACGGGCAGCAACTTTTAAACCTTTTTTAACACTCTCAATTAGGATTTTCATGGAGGTTGCTATTAATGCAGAAGGATAATAGATTATTGCCCCTCTTTTTCTGTCAAAAATGGCTTGTTCTAAACTCATCCCCAATTGTTGAATGTTTAAATTGACTGTTCTGAAAAATCCTTCAGTAACTTGCCCTTTAGTTGAGTCAGCGATATGGGAAAAAGCTATTTCAGCAGGCATGCCATCTCCTATTCTATTTCCTAATTGGAACAAGCTGTTTGTGAATTCTTGCTCTAAATTTTTTGTCTTCTCCCTTGCTTTTATTAATTCTTCTGTTTTTTCTTTGTATGCGATAGAGAAAAATAAAGCAATTCCTAAAGGAATAAATAAACTTAATAAAACAGCAAACATTCCAAAAGGACCTTTTCCATCTTCAAAATGGAAAAGTTTTGTTTCTCCGAGAAAACTCAACCCAATTTCAGAGAAAGTGTAATCTTTTTTTAAGCCAATTAGTTCTGGCAAGTTTGTGTAATGGAAAATAAAAGGTAAGAGTCCGAGCAATATGAAAGGAAGTGCTATTAAAAAAGCTTTTAAATAAGGTTTTTTGCTTTTAAATTTAGGATAATTTGGGTTAAGTTCTATTAATTCTGTTTCTCCATAGCCGCCAGGCCGTTTCAAAAGTGTTTCTGAAGTTAGATAAAAAACAAAAAAAGGAATCAAAAGGTTGAATAAAAGAAAGACATGATACCATTTTAATAAGCCGCCTAATAAGGTTGATGCAAGAGGCAATAATGCTATGCCTAATGTTGGCAGAACAATTCCTAACATATAGATATTAGTTAAAGGGCTCCTAATGTTTCTGGAATAAACTAACATTTTTTCATAAACCCCATCTAAAATAACCTGCAATGCGCGTTCTAAAATCTCAATTCTTCTATCTTCAGAAGGCTCAAATAAACTTGACTCTATTAAATGAAAGCTTTCAATAAATTCTACATTACTATCTCTCCATGTTTCTAAATATGCATCAAGGGAATCTTTAATATTACTAAACTTTCCTGTTTCTACATCCCAAAAAACTTTTCTTAAATCTAGGGAGAGTGGAGGGGGAATATGTTTGGCTGCAAATGCTATTGCTCTTTCTAAATTGCTTGTATGCCTCATATAGACTACAATATAAAGTATGCACGGAACCATTTGCGAGGATGCTTTTAAACGCCATTTGTTGGCAATTCTCGCTGGCATGCTATAAAAATAATAAAAGACAAATAAAGAAAGTATTAAAACCAAAAAAAGAAATAAAACAGAAAATTTAGAGATTATTGAGATTAAAGCTAAGATTAAAAGGCCTACAATTAAAGAAAGGATAAAAGAAACTGCAGCAAGAGATATTGCCTGGCTTGGAGTCAAATCTAAGTGAGCTATATTCAGCTGTTTTTGTATTTTTTCTTCATCTTTTTTAGCTAGCTTTATTTTCAAGAAAGAACCCAGCCCTTTGCATAATCTCTCGTATTTTGACAACTCCGGAGCCATCTCCTTCTTGAATGTTAAATACTCTTTACTCACCTCAGAAACATCAACCTCTTTGCTTCTTATTTCTTTTTCTAATTTTCTTTCGTATTTCTTGAGGATGTCTTTATAATTCATTTTCGCCTCTTTTTCTTATGTTTTTTAAATCTTTTTGACTTTAAAAATTCGATTACAGCCAAATTTACTACCTGTTTTTTGCTTGAATAAATGTATTTTTCTTTTTTAATCAGCTCTTCAATTTTTTTATCTAATTCCCTATCTATTTTTACTACAGAATCTGCCATTTTTAGGTTACTAAAAGTAACTAAAGGTAACTTTATAAATTTTTGCTTGATAGACGAGAAAAGATGGGTTGTGGTGTTTTATTTTTTATTTTTAAGAGTTTTTTTTAACCATTCCTGCCATTCTGGGAAAACTCTTTCACTTAAGGGTAGGCCAATCTCCTCTCTTATTTTTTCTGAGATCTCATAAAAAGAAGAGTTAGCTAATGAATTAAATTTTGCTTCTAATAGTTGCGGCATTTTTAATTTTTCAGCTGTTCTTACAAGTTCCTCTTTTATTTTCGCTCTCAATAAGATATTATCATAGACAGCATCCCAGTTCCCAGCCCACCCCTTTACTCCAGAAGCTATTTGTTTTATTATCTCGCTGTCGCCGTTAATCAGTTCATCTGTTGGTTCTAGCGTATCTTTATCAACATTATACTTAAGCAAATCAACAAAACCTTTTTCTTCAAGAGGGTCGCGAGTCCAGTGTTTTCTTATCTCTGATAATTGGATGACTCTCCTCCATGATTGGAGACCAGAGGGAGATTTAACAGGGTTGCAAACTAGAACTATGTCAGTAGCTTTGAAACTTGTCACAGGGACTTGCAGGTCATTTACTACTCTATCAAATACTGCATATGGCGAAGCCCCGTGAATAGTGCCAGCAACAACATTTGCTAATGCTCCGACTCTCATAGCTTCGTATAATGCCTTAGCTTCCAAACTTCTTACTTCTCCAATTATAAGGCAAGAATCTCCTAATCTCAAACTTGTTCTTATTCCTTCATCTGCTGCTACCTCATTTGTAGTTTCTAATAAAGCTGACCTTACTTTCATCCTTAAGATATCATATCCAAGTTTCCTTAATGAATCAACAGGCAATTCAAGAACATCTTCAAGAACAATGATTCTGAATTTTGGCATAATTTCTAACATTAAGGCTCCTAATAGGCTGGTTTTTCCGCTTGACCTTGTCCCTGCAATCAGCATTGTTCTCGCTCCATCAATAAAAAATGATAAAAGACCTGCTCCAAAAGGATTAATCATTTTGTGTTTGATAAATAGGGGAAGGGTCCATGGCTCTTCTCTATGTCTTCTAATGGCATAGGCCAAACCTTTTGGAGAAAGAGGTTGTTGAATTACAGCTACTCTTGCCCTTATTTTTCCTATTTCTAAATCAGTATCTAAAATAGGGTTTGCTTCATCTAATGGTCTGCCAGATAACATTCTGAACTTGGCTGCCCAAGAGTCTGCATCTTCTTGACTTGGAATAATGTTGGTTATGCACTCATCAAAATTTTGATGCCTGACAAAAACAGGGTTTAATGCTATAGGGGCATTTAAGACAATGTCTTGGAGATTTGGGTCTTGCAAAAGAATTTCTATTAGACCAAACCCTATGGTGTGCCTGACTAAAATATTGGATAATTTATTTAATTCATTATAGCTTAATTTTATCTTTCTATTTTCTGCCAGTTCTTGCAACAAATCTCTTGCTATGTTAAAAAATATCTGACGGGTTCTTTCCACATTGCTAAATTCCTCTGCTTTTGGCCTATGTTCAATTAAAACATTTCTTGCTAGATTTAGGAGCATATGAAAATCTTCTTTTAAAGAGTATTCTGGAGGAGTTAAATGATAGATGTATTTTGGTTCGTTTTCTTTTTTTAAAATTGTTACAGAGCTTTTATTATAGCTTTCTCCGATTTCGTATTCCTCTATTATTTCAGCATCTTTTGGAAGTTCTGCGACTAATCTTGTAAAAGTAAAGTTTGGGATTATGTCTGGTCTGAAAAATTGCTGATAAATTTCTCTTTCTCCTAATTTATAATCCGTAAAATAATTTTTAGCTTCCTTTATTAATCTTAGATTTTCCATTAAAACTAAAATTTTTTCTAGCAATCTTATATAAATCATCTGACAGGTTTTACAATTAGGATGCAATTTTTCAAGTAGGGCCCTCTCTTCTCGCAAAAATCTCTTGAGTTCAAAATAACTGGCAATAGGGTCTTGTTTTAAAAGTTGCAGAAAATAGGAGAGGTTTTCATATCTCTTTGGGAGGCATTGTTGGCATTGAAAAACAAGCTTTTCTGGGCTGAGTATTCTTTCCTGTTTTACTAGATAATTGTAAAGTTGGGATATTTCAAGCAATAGAGAGACTTCTCTGAAATCATAGTTGTAATTTCTTTGCTGGACAAAAACTATCCTTGAAACATTGGGGTTTTCTATTAGCGTGTCAATTGTTCTTGCCATTACTTCTGGGTTATCAGCCAAATTTGGGACAAATGGCGCTCCAAGATAGTTAATGTACATTACATCTTCGCCAGACTCTTTTTTTATTTCAAATGCAAATAAAGGAGCCCCTTTTTTGAATAACATTTCTATTTTTAAAACAAAAGGGAGTTAAAATATTTTTCTGTTGGAACAACAAATTTATTAAACCAATTTTTCAGTTATTGTCAGGAAAACCTTGTCAAAAGCAAAAACACAAGAAATTTAAACTTAAAATTCTTCTTAAAATAAGGAAAAAAGGGAAAATGCCAGAAGAAACATCTCAAGATTACACTCCTTTGCTGTTGGGGGAATTTAATGCTCAACTTAGAGATATCGAGGAAAAACAAAGATTATTAAAAGACAGGGTTTTATTAATAGGGCAGAACCTTATAGAAGCGAGGGAGGATTTGGAAGAGAAAGTTACAGAATTAAAACTGGCTGTAGAAGAAATAAAAACAGAACAGGAAAAAATAAAAAGAGAGATATTGATGATTTTAGAAAAACTTGATAAAAAAGCTAACAAAAATGAGGTAGAAATATTAAGGAAGCAAGCGAAAATATTCTCTCCCTTAGAATTTGTGAGGTTAGAAGATTTAAAAAAATTTTTAGAAAAATAAAATGCCTTTAATTAATGAAGTAAAAATTTTGAAAGAGCAGGGATTAACAGACGAACAAATAACACAGCAATTAAAAGAGAAAGGCCATTCTCCACTAGAGATAAGGCAGGCAATAGACCAGGCTAATATTAAAAGTGCAATTTCTCAAGATTTTAAGAATGGTAGGGAAGAGAAACCTCAAGAACCCTCAAATGCAAACCAACTTCCTGCATTGCCAGAAGGAAGGATAGAAGGAGAGGTTCCTCAAAATCAAATTCCACAGCCACAAATTCAGCCTCTGCCTCCTCAAGAACCTTCCCAAAGCCCATCCTCCCCCCAAGCCCCTCCATTTTCTCAAGAGCAACCACAACAATCAATGCAACAAACTCAGGAATTACCACCAACTGAAACTTCAGAGTATGCTTATCCTATGCAGCAAGAAGCATATTCTTACCCTTCATATTCTCCTTATCAGGAATATCAGCCATATTCTTCTGAATCAATGACAGAGGTTGCAGAGCAGATAACAGAAGAAAAATTTAGCAAATTAAAAAAAGAAATAGAAAATATTTCGCAGATTAAAAAAATCACAACTAAAAAAATCGAAGACCTTGATGAGAGATTGAAAAAAATAGAAAAAATAATAGATAAGTTGCAGATGGCAATCTTAGATAAAATTGGCAGTTATGGAGAGAATATAGAAAATATAAAGAAAGAAATGGAAATGATGCAAGAATCTTTTTCTAAAGTTTTGAACCCTTTGATAGATAAGTCTAGAAAAGAAATGGAAAAAAAGGAAGAAGAAAAGAAAAGCAAGAAAAAGAAGAGTTCTGAAAGAAGCAAGAAAAAAAGTTTTGAACACTATCTAAGGAGATAGTGGACCTGTCGGGAATCGAACCCGAATCTCGCGACTGCCAGCCGCGCGTAATAACCATTATACTACAGGCCCAACCAAAAATTAAATATTTTCTCTATATTTTAAATTTATGGAAGAAGTATAATAAAAATTATAAATTCCAACAAATTAAGTTTTGCATGTTAAATAAAAGAGGTTTAAGTTTGATTATAATCTTAATTATAGTCTTTCTAATCACAACTTCAGAAAGTTTTGAAACTAAGAGTAGTAAGAGTAGCGCGAAGTTAGTTAAAGAATTAAAAGAAAAAGGGAAAGTTAGAGTTTTTGTTGAATTAGAAAAAAGCGAAATTGAGAAAATACCAATTAAAAAAATAAGAAAATTCAAAAATGGTTTTTCAGCTTCAATTTCACTTAATGATTTGAAAATTTTAGAGAAAAACGAAAAAGTAAAAAGGATAAGGAAGATGAATAAAGTTAAAGTTTACTTGCAAAATACAACAGAAATAACAAATGCTACTCTTGCTTGGAAAGTAATGTTTTCTAATATAAATCTAACAGGAGAGGGAGAGACAGTATGTATTATTGATACTGGTATAAATTATTCGCATCCAGACTTAGGAAATTGCACAACACAAGACTTTCTGAATGGAAATTGTAGCAAGGTTATAGGAGGGTATGATTTCGCTAATAATGATAATGACCCTCTTGATGACCATGGTCATGGAACTCATGTTGCAGGAATTGTTGCTGCAAATGGAACTATAAAAGGAATAGCTCCAAACGCAAAAATAGTTGCGCTAAAAGTTCTCGATGAAAATGGAGTAGGATTGCCAGATGATGTTAAAACTGCTATAGATTGGTGCGTGGATAATGCATCTATCTATAACATATCTACAATAACTTTAAGTTTGGGTTGTAATGACACGAAAGATGGATATACTGAATATTGCGATAATATAGCTGATGGTTGTATGAATGATCAGATAGCTGACTCTATAAATAATGCTATAGCACAAAATATTTCTGTAATAGTTGCAACAGGCAATTATGGGAATTCCAGTGCGATAACTTCTCCAGCTTGTATAAAAAATGCAACAGCTGTGGCTTCAACAACAAAATTAGATACCATATCTTCATTTAGTAATAGAAATAATATAACTGATTTAGTTGCTCCAGGGGGAACATTAGGAGGAGAAGGAAGTTGCTCAGCAGAAACAACAGACCCTGACAGGATATGCTCTACTTCAATGACAGGAGGGTATGTTGCTTATTCAGGAACATCAATGGCAGCTCCGCATGTTGCTGCAGCTTTTTTAATCTTGCAGCAATTTTTTAAAATGCAGAAAAATAGAACAGCTAAACCAATTGAAATTGAAGAAGCATTGAATAACTCAGGTAAAATAATACATGATTCTGAATCAAATTTAAATTTTTCAAGAATTGATATCTACTCAACTCTTCTTTCTCTTGATTCTGAAGCTCCAGAAGTGAACCTTAGTTCTCCGCAAAATAATTTAATAAGCTCAGAACAGAATCAAACTTTCAAATGTAATGTTTCTGATGTAAAACTGAAGAATGTGACGTTAAAAGTCTGGAATTCTTCTCAACTTTTCTATAACGAGACAATACAAACAAATTCTTCATTTATAGCAGCTGAATTTAATTTAACAATGCAAAACGGAAGTTATGAGTGGAATTGTTTAGCTTATGATAGCAAAGGAAATTTTTCTTTCTCTTCTTCTAATTTTTCTCTAACTATCACAGCCTATCCAATATCCATCTCGCTTTCACCTCCAAATGACACAATTTCAAACAAAGCAGAGCAAAACTTCACCTGTCAAGTAAATTCTACTCAAGAACTAAAAAACATAACTTTTTATCTTTGGAATAGTTCTTCTTTAATTTATAATGAAACTAAAAATATAAGCGGACTTTTCAACTTAACAACATTCAATTTCACTTTTTCTTCTGACTCCTCTTATATTTGGAACTGTTTAGTTTATAATAACATAACACATGCATTTGCAAAATCAAACTACTCTTTCATTTATGATACTAAAAAACCCAATATAACTTTAATTTCTCCGACAAATAGTTATGCATCAACTCTAACAGCTTATAACTTTACATTTAATGTTAGTGATGAAAACGAAATCGAGAATTGCAGTTTAATTTTAGATTTAAATGTAGTGAGAAGCATTTCTTCTATATCAAAAACAAATCAAAATGGAATTTATTATTCCTCTTTATCAATTGGACAGCACACATGGCAAGTTAATTGTACAGACAGAGCAAATAACCAAGCAAATTCAACAATTTTTTCTTTAACAGTGCAATCTCAAGATAATGGAGATTCTGGTGGCGGGGGTGGAGGAGGTGGAGGGAGCGGTTACAAAATTTATGTGCCAACTTTCCAGCAACTTGAACAAGGATATACAAAAAATTTAGCTGAAAATGATAAGATTAAATTTGAGTTTAAAGAAAAAACACATTACA
>CAYTYH010000008.1:0-9917 GCA_964441965.1 Candidatus Woesearchaeota archaeon
CTCTCTTAATTATAGGAATGTATTTCTCGTATTTAAATAACATATAAATTTCTACAAAAATTTCTGCAAACTCGGAAACTAAACTATTATTAATAATCTCCAATCTTTACCTCATTTTCTTTGTACGAAAACCTTATTAATATTGCTTTTTATATCTTTCTATGAAAATAGGAATTATTGGTCCTGGAGAAGTTGAAAAATATTGTAAAAGAGCAAGTATTGATGTAAGTGAGTACATGAGGATTGTTAAGAATCTAGCATGTTCCTTAGCAGATACAGATAATGAAATTGTAGTGACTCCTGATAGAGGTTCTACTTCAGAATTGTTTGCTCAAGAATACTTAAATAATAAAGGCAAAAAAGTTTATGTAATTGTGCCTTTAGATGATACAGAATTTGGTTATAGTTGGGTGAATGTTGATTTGGGAGAAAATATAAATTGCGGAACATGGAGAAATCAGCCAGAAAAATTGTGCGAGGAATGTGATATTTTAATTTGTGTGGGGTGGGGTGGCGGGACTTTAACTGAGATTTATTATACAAGATGGTTTGGCAAGGTTAAGAGGGTTTATATTGTAAAGGAGTTAATAGATGGCAAACTACCTAAATCTTTAGAAGCGACCTTTAAAATTTTAGAATACATTAAAGCTAAAGATTTAGAGAAAAAATTAAAAGCAAAGAAACTTTAATTTTTGTATGGACTTCCAACAACAAAAAGCAAGGCAGTTGAGAAGAAAAGATAAGAGTAATGAAGGTAGGTGGGATAAAGAAATAATAAGATTATGTAAAAAAATAAATAAAAAAAGAGAGTATTATACTACTTCTTCATGCGCAGGAAGAATAACTCTTGTGAAAGGTTTAAGAGAGAAAGCAAGAAATGTTTTTTTATTTAAGACTCATGAGAAAATTAAATTTATCCAGTTAAAGAAAGAACTTGAAAAAATAAGAAGAAAGGAAAGAGGTTTAATTTATTTTAAACAAGAGCCTTGTATTTTGCATGTTGCTTGTCAAGATTTTGAGGCAGGATTAAATTTATTGAGAAAAGCAAGAGAAGCGGGATGGAAAAGAAGCGGAATAATATCGCAAGATAAGAAAAGAAAAAGAGTTATGTTAGAATTAATGTCAACTGAAAAGATGGAATTGCCAATAATCAATAAAGGAGAGGTTTTAGTTAGCGAGGAATATTTGAAATTGTTAGTTAAAGAAGCAAATAAAAAATTAGAAAGAGTTAGAGGAAAAATTAAAAAGTTTGAAAATATATTCAAATAAAAATGTCACGAGCTTTATTTCAAGTTTCATCACAATATTCTAATATCTTAAGAAAAATAGGAGAGAAATACAGAGAAGGACATTATAGGGAGATTGAATTACCAGAACCACTCCAAGAGTGTTATGTTTGTTGCGAAATAAAAGAGGGAGGAAAGGCATCAAGAGATGTGTTAGAATTTGAAATTGTAAATAGCGAGTTAATAAGCAGGTTTTTTGTTCATAAAGAGTGTATTAATTATTTGCTTGGTGAAGCTTTTTTAGAAAGAATGGATGAGAAAATAAAAAGAAAATAATGAGATAAAAAAGATAAAAATGGATGTTGCTCCATATATTCAAACCTACACTTATTTAGGGATTTTTATTTTGACTTTATTAGGAAATTTTGGTTTGCCTGTTCCTGAAGAGTTTATTTTCATTTCTGCAGGTTATTTTGCTACAAAAGAAATAGTTAATGTATGGGTTGTTTTGCTTGTTTCTATTTTTTCAATTTTAATAACAAACAATATAACTTTCTTTTTAGGGAGATATTTTGGCAAACCTTTATTTGCTAAATTAAAAAAACGTAAAAGAATAGGCTATGTTCTAAAAAAATCTGAAAAATTTTTCAAGAAACATGGAGAGAAAACTATTTTTCTTTCTCGATTTATTTGGAATGTTAGAAACTACACACCTCCTCTTGCTGGAGCTTCAGGCATGAGATGGAGAAGATTTCAAAAATATGATTTTTTTGCTACTTGCATCTACACTCCTACCTTAGTTTTTCTTGGTTTTTTCTTCTCAAAATTTTTAAATGTGGTTGTTGGAAAAGTTGAAGAAATTAAGCTTGCCATATTTGTTCTCTTTTTGATATTTGTAAGCTTTTTTATTTCAAGGAAAATTTATTTAAAAATATCGAAAAATAATAAAAATAGCTAAATCAAAATATATATTTTAAAACCAAAACTTTTATAAACTTCAAGAATTAGATTATATTAATAATTTATTCAATTTGGGGGAATTGAATAAATTGTCTTGGGAGTAAAGGAGGTAAATTTTTCCTCACTTGGGAGTCTATTTCTTAAAAAATAAATGCAGAACAACTATTTAAATCTTTCGGTAAAAAATGTTCTGCAAAAAATTGAAAGGAGGTAGAAAATGGTGTTAGACTTTGCAAAAGAAGCAATAGAAAATGCAGCTACTCACAGCATAAATTTCGACGAGCTAAAGGCTGGTAAAGCTAATATCAAAGTATTCGGTGTTGGCGGAGCAGGATGTAATGCAGTTACTTGGCTCTTCAATAAAGGCATCAATGGAGCTACAGTGTATGGAGCAAATACAGATGCCTTGCATCTTTCTATTACAAAAGCCGACGAGAAACTTTTGATTGGAAAAGAATTGACAAAAGGACTTGGTTGTGGAGGTTATCCTCAAAAAGGAAGAGAAGCAGCAAAAGAAGCAATAACTGAAATAAAGAAATCTGTTTCAGGTGCAGACATGGTCTTTATTATAGCTGGTGAAGGAGGAGGAACAGGGACAGGGGCCGCTCCAATTTTTGCTCAGTTAGCCAAAGAGGCAGGAGCCGTAGTTATTGGCGTAGTGACAATGCCTTTTGATTGCGAAAAAGCAAGAATAGATAAAGCAGAATTTGGATTGCAGGAATTAAGAGAAGTAACAGACACAGTTATAGTAATAGATAATAATCGATTAGTTGACATTGCAGGAAACTTGCCAATTGAACAGGCGTTTGCTGTAGCAAATGAACTCGTCAGCACAATGATAAAGGGAATAGTGGAAACTATTACCCTTCCATCATTGATTAATCTTGACTATGCTGACGTATCTTCTATAATGAAGAACGGAGATGTAGCAGTTATTGGTATTGGAGAAAGCGATACAGCAAATAGAGTAGAGGAAGCAGTTAGACAGGCATTATCTCATCCACTTTTAGATGTTGACTATAAAGGAGCAAGCGGTGCTTTAATACATGTAACTGGAGGCCCTGATTTAAAGTTAGAGGAGTTTTCAACTATTGGACAGATGGTTTCAGAAAATTTGAATTCAGAGGCACAAGTGATAATTGGTGCAAGGATCAATAAAGATTTTTCTGGAAAAGTAAGAGTTATTACAATTATGACAGGAGTTAAAAGTCCTTATATCTTAGGAAAACCACGATACCCAGAGGACCAGCCTATAAGAAGCGAGATGTCTGAATTAGGGATAGAAGTTTACAAGTAAACTAATGTGAATAGCTGTATGTAATATTCCCTTAGTCTTTAATTTCTGCCTCCCGAAAGGGAGGCCCTATTTCTTTTTTTAATAAATTAAAGAAAAAAGTTTAGAGTTCAGATGTCCTAATAGATTTCATATATTTGTTTTTCCATTCATTAAAATAAAGAATAGCATCTAGATCAGGTTTTTGTTTTTGTTTAGATTTTCCTATCTCATATCCTACTGGAAATAAAGCTTCTACAATTATGTTTTCAGGTATTTTTAAGATTCTCTTAACATCTTCGTCAGAAAAAGCACCTATCCAGCAGCTTGATAATCCTAAATCAGTTATTTTAAGAAGAAAATTCTCAATTGATGCTCCTGCTTGTTGAGATGCATATTTATACCCTCTTTCACCGTAACTCCTTACAACCTGGGTTGGGTCTGTGCATACTACTACAATATATTCTGCTTTTCCCACAAAATTTTGTTGGCATGCATTAGCTAGTTCTTTAATTTTTTCTTTTTCAGATACTAATATAAATTTTAGCGTTGGAATGTTTCCAGCCAGAGGAGAGAGTCTTGCTGCATCTATGGCTTTAATTATATCTCTCCAGTTAGGTTTTTTTGAACTAAAGCTTCTTACAGAGCGTCTTTTTTCAATAACCTTATCTAATTCCATGAGAAAGAAAAGCGAGAGAGGTATAAAAAGTTTGCTAATAAGTTGGTTAAATTTATTAAGGCTATTTATTTTACTTTTTTATGGGAGATAATGAAAAGAAAAGTTGGGAAGAACTGATTACTGCTTATTCCTTGAAAAATGCGATTGAACATGATGGAAAAGCAAGAGAAGGAAGTGTTATTTCTGCCTTGTTTCATGAAGGGTTAAAAAAAGAGGATGTTAGCAAGATAATAAAAAAAGTGAAAGAAATTGTTAAAGAAATTAATTCGCTTTCATTAGAAAAGCAAGAAAAAGAGTTTGAGAATTATGAAAAAATAATAAGCAGGAGAAAAGAAAGAAAAGGATTAAAGCCGCTTCCTAATGTTGGCGAGAAAATTGTTTTAAGATTGGCTCCATTTCCTTCAGGAGCTTTGCATATAGGAAATGCAAAAACCTATTTGTTAAATGCTTTATATGCTGAGAAATATAAAGGAAAATTATTGTTAGTTATAGATGATACTATTGGAAGCAAGGAGAAGAGGATAGTAAAAGAAGCTTACAAATTAATACCTGAGGCTTTTGATTGGTTGAAAGTTAATTATTCTAAACCAATAATCTATAAATCTGATAGGTTAAAGATTTATTATAGATATGCAGAAAAGTTGATAAAATTAGGGAAAGCTTATGTTTGTTCTTGCAGTCAAAAAAAATTACAAGAAAATAGGAAAAAAGGGGTGGAGTGTAGTTGCAGGCAGTTTCCTCCAGAAGAGCAATTAAAAAGGTGGAAGAAAATGTTTAAAGCAAAGGAGGGAGAATATGTGTTGAGAATAAAAACAAATATGCAGCATAAAAATCCAGCATTTAGAGACAGGGTTTTATTCAGGATTTCAGAGCAAGAGCATCCAAGAGTGAAGAAAAAATATAGAGTTTGGCCATTGTTGGAATTTTCGTGGGCGATAGATGACCATTTGCTTGGCATTACTCATATTATAAGAGGCAAGGATTTGATGATGGAAACTGAGATGGAAAAGTATATTTGGGATATTTTTAATTGGAAGCATCCAGAAATTCTGCATGTTGGTCTTGTTAGGATAGAGGGAATAGAGGCGAAAGTTAGCAAAAGCAAGGCTCAAAAAGAAGTTTTGTCTGGCGAGTTAAGTGGTTGGGATGATCCTCGAACATGGAGTATCCAGTCATTAAGAAGAAGAGGATTCTTGCCAGAAACTTTAAGAAAATTTGTTGAAGAAATTGGTTTGAATGAGAATGATACTCTTGTTCCTATAGAAAGTCTTTATGCTCTTAACAGGAAATTTGTCGATAAAATTGCAAACCGCTATTCTTTTATTCAAGAGCCAGTTAAAATGGAGATTGAAGGCTCTTTTTTTCCAAAAGAGGTTAAAGTGAAAATTCATCCAGAGAAAAAAAGGACAAAAAAAATCAAAATTAATAAGACAATTTTCATATCTAAAAAAGATTATGAAAAATATGTAGGGAAAAAGGTGAGATTAATGCATTTTTCTGATGTTAAATTAAAAAAAGATAAAATAGAAATGTTGGTTAAGGAAAAAAAGAGTCTGCCTAAATTAAACTGGGTTTCTGATTTTGTGAATGTGAAAGTTTTAATGCCTTCTGGTAAGTGGGTTTTTGGCATAGCTGAAAAAACAATTAGGGATTTGAAGCCAAAAAGCATTGTTCAGTTTGAGAGATTTGGATTTGCAAGGTTTGATAGAATTAATGATGCTGGAGAATATGAATTTTGGTTTGCCCATCCTTAAATAAAAAGCCATGGGTTTATGACCTTGCTTTTAATTTGAGTTGGAGGAAGTAGAGAAAAGGAATAAAAAGCAAAGTAAATATGAAGCTTTTTGTTTTTAATAATAAAATTTATAAAGCCTTTTTTCCTAAAAATTATGAATAAAAAAGGAGGTAAAGTTTAAAGATGAACAAAAAAGGAATCTCTGCTGTTGTAGCTACTGTTCTTATAGTATTGTTGGCAGTGGTTGCAGTAGTTATTGTTTGGGCAGTATTAAAGCCAGCACTTACTAAGACAGCAGGGCAGGTATCTGCTGGTTGTTTAGGAGTTGATCTTAGTATTGATAGCGCAACTTGTAGTGATAATTCAGCAACAGTGGTTGTAACTTTAACTTCTGGAAAAGCTGACAAAGTTAGGGTGGTAGTAACAAATGGGGCTGATTCAGGATCTGTTACAGAGGCTGCTCCAGAAACTCTTGCGACAAAAACTTATACTGTAACCTATAGTGGTTTAACAGGAGATAAAACAGTTAGGGCAGCTCCAGTAATTTTGTTAGAAGATGGAACAGAAAAAGTATGCGAGAATTATGTGGAAAGGGCTTGTCAATAATCATAAATAAAACAAAGGTAAGAAAATAACCAAAGAAATAGGGGTAACAAGTTTAAGTAATTTATTAAAATAACAGTGGCAATTAATTTATTTTTAATTTTTATTTTAAATTTTTAGTCATATATCCCTTTTCTAATTTATATCCTAATTTCCTGTAATATTCTCTTACTCCAACTCCTGAAATAATTTTGAGTTTTTTTACTTTATTTTTTTTGGCAATTTCCTCTGCTTTTTTTAAAAGAGCTTTTCCTAATCCTTTATGTTGAAATGAGTTTTTGTCTCTCTTGCCAATAGAAGATTGTTTTCCATAAATGTGTAGTTCTCTTATGAATGCTTCTTTTTCCAGTTTGTCTTTGAAAATTCTAAGTCTACATAATCCAAACAAAACATTATCTTTATTCACAAACTGCAAAAAATATTCAGTTCCACCGCCAGCTCTATATTTGATGATTTTTAATTTTAATTTTTCAGAAATTTTTTCTTTTTTATGCTTATCTCTTAATGCAAATCCAATTTCCCTGAATCTTATCTCTTTTAATTTTATTTTTTTCTTTTTTAGTTTCTCTTCTATATCTTTTCGCAAATCAATGCGGATTGTTCCAGCAACAAGATATTGCGGGGGAATTTCTCTCATTATCCTCATAACTCTACAATATTCTGGGACTAATTTTAGCATTTTTATTAACAGATTTTCTGTTTCTTTTTTTGTGTATGGTTTATATTTTCCTTGCTTATATAGTTCTTCTAAGGCAGCTCCTTTAATGACCTGGCAAGGATAAATTTTAAGTTGATCTGGTCTAAATTTTTCATCATCAAATAGTTTTTTGAACATTTTTAGGTCTTTTTTTATGTTAGAATAAGGAAGGCCAGGCATAATATGATATCCGACTTTAAATCCAGCATTTCTTAATCTTTTTGTTGCTTCAATCACCTCTTTAATAGTATGGCCTCTATTAACTTTTTCATAAATTTTGTCATCTAAACATTGGACTCCTAATTCTACTCTTGTAGTTCCAAATTCCAACATTCTTTTAATTTCTTTTTCTCCGCAAACATCAGGCCTTGTTTCTATGCATAATGCAACACATCTGTGTTTTGCTTTTTCATTCAGTTTTTTTGCTTCTTCTAAATTTTTTGATTTTTTATTGTTTAATGCGTCATAAATTTCTTTTATAAATTTATATTGATAGCTAATGGGATAAGAGAGAAATGTTCCTCCCATGACTATTATTTCAATTTTATCAGTTGGGTGATTCATTAATTTGAAGGCCTTTAATCTTGCTTTAACTTGTTTGAAAGGAGAGTAATTTAACATTTTTGCCCTTATTATTGGTGGTGAGAGAGGAGTGTATGATTGAGGAACATTTAAGGAAGGACAATAAAGGCAGGTTCCATGAGGGCATTTTTTTGGTTTGACAACTACAGCAATTGGAGTAACTCCTGCTAAAGTTTTGCTTGGTTTTCTTACTTCGTTTTTTTCTGGCAGCTTCATAATCTTAAGAAAGAAATTTTACAAGATTTAATTTTTAGGTTTAGGATATAAAACATATATTAGAGAAAAATAATTTATTTAAAGTTTTGTTTTTAGATGGTAAAGAGTAAAAATGAAAGTTGGCATTATTGGAGGAAGCGGTTTAGAGAAATCTGATATAGTAGAAGAGGTTGAAGAGATTGAGATTGAAACTCCTTATGGAAAACCTTCAAGCAAAATTAAAAGATGCAAGATAAAAGATGCAGAAGTTTATATCTTATCAAGACATGGCTTTTCTCACGAAATTCCTCCAAGTCAAGTTAATAATAGAGCAAATATTTATGCTCTTGCTAAATTAAATTGCAAATATATCATAGCAACAACTGCTTGCGGTTCATTAAGAGAGGAAATAAAAAGAAAAGATTTTGTTGTTCCAGACCAATTAATTGATTTTACTAAGAAAAGGGAGACAACTTTTCACGAAAGTTTTGAAAATGGGCCGCAACATGTTTCTCTTGCAGACCCTTTTTCTGAATTTTTGAGAGAAAAGATAATTGAGGCTTGCAAAGAAGAAAAAATAGATGTTCATGAAAAAGCAACATTAATCACAATTGAAGGTCCCAGGTTTAGCACGAGGGCAGAATCCAACATGTTCAGAAATTGGGGAGCTGATATAATAAATATGTCAGTTGCTCCAGAAGCGTCTTTGGCGAGAGAGGCAGGGTTAGAGTATGCTTGCATAGCTATGTCAACTGATTATGATTGTTGGAAGCAAGATGAAGAGCCAGTAACATGGCAAGAGATTGAAAGAATAATGAGGGAAAATGTTGAAAATGTTAAGAAAGTTCTTCTTAGGGTGATTGAAAAATTAAGTAAAGAAGAGGTAAGTAAGAGAGATGAGGAGCTTATTAAAAGCAAAATAAGAACAATTCCAAATTTTCCGAAACAAGGAATTATGTTTAGAGATATCACAACTTTAATTCAAGATAAAGAGGCTTATAATAAAGTTCTTGATTTATTTGAAGCAAGATATAAAGATAAAGGAATTGATGTTATTGCTGCTGTAGAAAGCAGGGGTTTTATTTTTGCAGGAGCTCTTGCAAGCAAGTTGAATGCGAGCCTTGTTCTTTTGAGAAAGCCAGGAAAATTGCCAGCAGAAACAATAAGTCAGGAATATGTCAAAGAATATGGAGAAGACAAAATTGAGATACATAAAGATGATATTAAAGCAGGCCAGAAAGTTTTGTTATTTGATGATTTAATTGCTACAGGAGAAACAGCTTTAGCTGCTTGCCAACTCATAGAAAAACTTGGAGGGGTGGTGGAGGAGGCGGGGTTTGTTATTGAGCTTGCTGATTTAGAGGGAAGAAAAAAATTAGAAAATAGAGGTTATAAGGTTTTTTCAATTGTTAGGTTTTAATTTTTTGCTTTTCTTTTTCCTGTTTTTCTTTTCCCTGCTCTCTCTTAAATTTTCAATTGCTTCAAGAGCTTCAAATGCAAGAGGGATATAGTCAAGAGGAACATCTGGTTTAATTTCATACCAAGAAGGACTTTCTTTTCCTTGTTCTATTTCTGTTCTATATTGAGGAAGAGGATTTTTAGCAGAAGAGTCATGTAAAGTTCCTTGCAAATAAAAAATCCCCCCATCTGACCTTAATATAAAATATTTCTCTCTTGGAAGGTATTTTCCTTCTTCCTTTTTAATTAATGGGCCTTCAACAGATCTAGTTTCTTGATATGCGATATAAAAATATGGAGAAGGTTGAAGAACTCCAAGAGTTATAGTAGGAAAAGGTTTTAAGCTTGTTGCTGCATTAGAAAGCAAATTTTGAAGCTCAGAAGCACAATTATTTATTAGATGTTCTGCTTTTTTTACTAAATCATCTATAGCAGAATCCATATTTTATTATATTTTTCTTTATTTTTAAGAATATGTATAATAAAAAATATTTTTTGAATTAAACTAT
>CAYTYH010000009.1:0-9475 GCA_964441965.1 Candidatus Woesearchaeota archaeon
GTTTAAGGACAGGGGATATAGAAAGTGTAGGAGATACTTATCATCACACTTTTTTTGAAATGTTAGGGAATTGGAGTTTAGGGGATTATTTTAAAAAAGAGGCAATAGAGTGGAGTTTTGAATTTTTAACAAAAGTTTTGAAGATACCTGTTGAAAGGCTAGCTATTTCTTGTTTTGCTGGAGATAAAGATGTTGAGAAAGATGAGGAAGCAGCAAAAATCTGGCTTTCATTGGGAATTCCTAAAGAAAGGATTGCTTTTTTAGGAAGGGAGGATAATTGGTGGGGTCCTGCTGGAAAAACAGGGCCTTGTGGGCCTGATACAGAAATGTTTTATTGGAAAAGTAAAGATAAGCCTCCAAAAAAATTTAATCCAAAAGATGAAAATTGGGTAGAAATTTGGAATGATGTTTTTATGCAGTATAATAAAAACAAAGAAGGAAAATATGAAGAGTTAAAACAGAAGAATGTAGATACAGGCATGGGAGTTGAAAGAACTCTTGCTGTTTTAAATAATCTTGAGGATGATTACTTAACTGATTGCTTTTTCCCTTTAATTAAAAAGTTAGAGGAAATTTCAGGAAAAAAATATAAAGAGCGAGAAGAAGAAACAAAAGCTATGAGGATTATTGCTGACCATATTAAAGCTGCTTGCTTTATACTTGCTGAAAAAATTGAGCCAAGCAATGTTGAGCAGGGTTATGTTTTAAGAAGGCTTATAAGAAGAGCTATTCGTTTTGGCAGGATTCTTGGGATTAAAAACTTCACTTCTCTTCTTGTTCCTATTGTAATAAAAATTTATCCAGAATATAAGCATTTAAAGAAAGAAGAGCCATTTATAACAGAGCAATTGAGTAAAGAAGAAGAAAAGTTTAACAGGACAATTGAGCAAGGACTTAGAATTTTTGATAAATTAATAAAAAAAGGAAAATTAAGCGGAAAAGACGCTTTTCTTCTTTATCAAAGTTATGGATTTCCTATTGAATTAACTTTAGAAATTGCAAAAGAAAAAAATGTTGAAGTTGATTTAGAGGGATATAAAAAAGAGGAGGAAAGGCATAGAGAGTTGAGCAGGACTGCATCTGCTGGCAGATTTAAATCAGGATTAGCAGATTCAAGTGAAGAAACAACAAAATTGCACACAGCAACTCATCTTTTATTAGCTGCTTTAAAAAAAGTTTTGAAAAAACCAATTGAGCAGAAAGGCTCTAACATTACTGCAGAAAGATTAAGATTTGATTTTTCTTTTGATAGAAAATTGACAGATGAGGAAATAAAAAAAGTAGAGGATTTTGTGAATAAAGCTATAGAAAAGAAGTTGCCAGTGATAAGGGAAGAGATGAGTTTAGAAGAAGCTAAAAAATTAGGAGCAACAGGTGTTTTTGAAAACAAATATGGAGAAAGAGTTTCTGTTTATACAATTAAAGATAATGATAAAGTTATAAGCAGAGAGATTTGCGCAGGTCCGCATGTTAAAAATACTGGAGAAATAGGGAAAGGTGGAAAAAAATTCAAGATAATTAAGCAAGAATCTGTTTCTTCTGGGGTGAGGAGGGTGAGGGGGGTTCTTAAGTAGGGTTTCAGAAAAAGCCAAGAGAAAATCAACTATTTAGAAGTTTCTTTCTTTTTTAGAATTTTTGCTGTTTACTTAAGCAGCCTACTCAATCACATAAACTTTATCGTTTTCTCTAACCTTTTCTTTCACTTTTAAGCCAATAGCTTGGCCTTCTTTTGCTTCTTCTATTGGTTGGTGTTCAACCTGCATTTCTTCTACTTCTTGTTCAAAATCTGTTGTTGTTCCTTTTATTCTTATTTTGTCTCCTTTTTTTAAATCACCTGTCAATTCTACAACTGCCACGCCAATCTTATCAAAATAGTGAGTTATTTTTCCAACTTCTCTACCAAGTTCTCCAGTTTCTTCTTCAGTTTTTTCTTCCTCCATACTTAAATTAGCTTTTTGTTATATTTAAGTTTTTTGATTTTTATTGCGAACCTAATATTCTAGTTGACGAGGTCATCAACTTTTCTATTTACTGAAAGAGCAAAATATTTATAAACCTAAAAATAAAAAATCTAACCATGGCTGGAAAATTTGTTTATTTTTTTGGTGCTGGACAAACTGAAGGAAAGAAAGAGATGAAAAACATCCTTGGAGGAAAAGGAGCTAATCTTGCTGAGATGGCTAATCTTGGTGTTCCTGTACCACCCGGTTTTACAATTTCTGCAGAAGTTTGCGATATATTTTATAAAAATAATAAAACATATCCTCAAGAAGTCTTAGACCAAATTAACGATGCTCTTAAAAAACTCGAAGGAATTATGGGAAAGAAATTAGGAGATCCAAATGACCCTTTATTAGTTTCTGTTCGTTCTGGCGCTGCAGTTTCAATGCCTGGAATGATGGATACTGTTCTTAATCTTGGATTAAATGATGAAAGCGTTAAAGGTTTAGCAGAAAAAACAAATAACCCGAGATTTGCGATGGATTCTTATAGAAGATTCTTGCAGATGTTTGGAAATGTTGTTCTTGGAATTGAACATTCAAAATTTGAAGATATTCTTGAAGAAGTTAAATCTACAAAAGGTGTTGAATACGATACTGAATTAGATGAAGAGGATTTAAAAGAGATTGTAGAAAAATACAAAGCACTTATTAAAGAAGAAACAGGTGAAGAATTTCCTCAGAATCCAAGAGAACAATTACAAAAAGCAATTGATGCAGTATTTGGTTCTTGGAATAATCCGAGAGCAATTGCTTATAGAAAAATCCACAATATCAAAGGGCTTTTGGGAACTGCTGTTAATGTTCAATCAATGGTTTTCGGAAATATGGGTGAGAATTCTGGAACAGGTGTTGCATTCACAAGAAATCCCTCAACTGGTGAAAAAGGCATCTATGGAGAATTTTTAATGAATGCTCAGGGAGAGGATGTTGTCGCAGGTATTAGAACACCAATGCCTATTGAAAAATTAAAAGAAAAACTTCCAGCAGTTTATGAAAAATTTTTAGGAATTGCAGGAAAGCTAGAGAAACACTATAAGGATATGCAAGATATGGAGTTTACGATTCAGGAAGGAGAATTATATTTTTTACAAACAAGAACTGGAAAAAGAACTGCAAAAGCAGCGTTAAAGATTGCTGTTGATATGGTTGAAGAAGGATTAATAACAAAAGAAGAAGCTATTTTAAGAATTGAGCCAGAGCAATTAAATCAATTACTTCACCCTGCTCTTGATAGTGTTGCTAAACAAAATTCAGAAGTTCTTGCAAAAGGGCTTCCAGCATCTCCAGGAGCAGCTGTTGGAGAGGTTGTATTTGATGCTGAAACAGCAAAACAATGGGCAGAAGAAGGAAAAGAGGTTATATTAGTTAGGTTGGAAACCTCTCCAGAAGATATTGAAGGAATGAATGTTGCAAAGGGGATTCTAACTGTAAGAGGTGGAATGACATCTCATGCAGCAGTTGTTGCAAGAGGTATGGGAAAGTGCTGTGTAGCTGGTTGTGGAGACATTGCTATTGATTATGAATCAAAAGAATTTAGGGTGGGAGAGACAGTTGTGAAAGAAGGGGAATTTATAACTCTTGATGGTTCAACAGGCGAGGTTTATCTTGGAAAAATACCTGTTGTAGAGCCGGAGTTGGACGATTATTTCAAAAAAATAATGGAATGGTCAGATGAAATAAGAAAATTAAATGTTAGAACAAATGCAGATACTCCAAAGGATGCAGAAGTTGCTGTTAAATTTGGAGCAGAAGGAATCGGATTATGCAGAACAGAACACATGTTTTTTGAGGGAGAAAGAATTAAAGCAGTTCGAGAGATGATTTTAGCAGATACTCTTGAAGGAAGAAAAAAAGCTCTTGAAAAATTGCTTCCATACCAGAAGCAGGACTTTATAGGTTTATTTAAAGTAATGGGTGAAAAACCAGTAACAATAAGATTGCTTGACCCTCCATTGCATGAATTCCTCCCGCATGAAGATGAAGAAATTCAAGAAATTGCCAAAGAGATGAATGTTTCTGTTGAAAAATTAAAAGAAAAAATTAATGAGTTAAAAGAATTCAATCCAATGCTTGGACATAGAGGTTGCAGGTTGGGAATAACTTATCCAGAAATTACTGAGATGCAGGCAAGGGCAATTTTTGAAGCTGCAAAAGAAACAAGCGCTATTCCAGAAATAATGATTCCGTTGGTTGGAGATGTTAAAGAGCTTCAAAATCAAAAACAAGTAATTGATAATATTGCTAAAGAGTTAGGTATTGAAAATTATAAAGTAGGTACAATGATAGAAGTTCCTCGAGGAGCAATTACTGCAGATGAGATAGCAAAAGAAGCAGATTTTTTCAGTTTTGGAACAAATGATTTAACACAAATGACTTGTGGTTTTTCGAGAGATGACGCAGGCAAATTCTTAACAGAGTATGTTGAATTAGGAATTTATGAAAACGATCCATTTAAAGTTCTTGACCAAGAAGGTGTTGGACAATTAATGAAGCTTGCAGTTGAAAAAGGGAGGGCAGTAAAAGAAAATCTAAAATTAGGAATTTGTGGAGAGCATGGCGGAGAGCCATCCTCAATAGAGTTTTGTCATAAAATTGGATTAGATTATGTTTCTTGCTCTCCTTACAGAGTTCCAATCGCAAGATTAGCAGCAGCACAAGCTGTTTTAAAAAATTCTTAGCCAAATGATTTAGAAAAACCTATTAGTATCAAATTTAAAAAAAGACTTGTTTTCTGGGAAATTTGTTATTTCGCTTTCTAAAAAATCATTAAAAACTAATTAAGCCCTACTTTAAAAGAATTAAGATTACTGTTTTATTGCGAACTTAAATACCAACATAAAGTCTTGATGCAAGAAAATCTGGGAGACCTTCTTGTCTTATTCTTGTTGCAGCTTCTTCAACATCATATTCTACCCTTACAATCTCAATTCCTCTTCTTAAAACTCCGCGATGATAAATAACATAGCTGGCTTTTGGATTTCCATCTCTTGGTTGGCCTATTGAACCAGCATTAATTATTTCTCTCCCCTTATTTTCTTGAGCATTAATATGGAAGGGTTTGTGGGTATGGCCAATAAAAAGTTTTTTTCCCTGCGCAAGACTAGAAAAATTTCTGTTTAAATTTTCATAGTCCTTTTCATAAAGATAATCGAAATCTGCAGGATTTATTAAACTTGAATGAACCATAACAAAATCTTCATGTTCTAAAATAAGTGGCAGAGATTCCAAAAATTTAAAGTCGTCTTCTCTTAATTTTCTTCTTGTCCATATTAATGAGATCCTGGCAAAATGATTAAATGTAGAGTAAGATTCTTTCAAAACTGCTTCATCATGATTTCCTCTCACGCAAGTAATTCCTCTTTCTCTAATTAAATCTAAACACTCTTTTGGATTTGCCCCATAACCTACTATATCTCCTAAACAGAATATTTTTTTAATCCCTCTTCTTTTTATGTCTTCGAGAACTGCTTCTAATGCTTGGAGATTTCCATGAATATCAGATATAATAGCATATTTCATTTTTTAAATAATTTCTTTTCTACTTCTTTCTTTTTTGGCATATATCTCGCTAATTCTTCTTTTGTTATCCTCCCTTCTTTTAACAGCTTATCTAAAAACTCGCTTAAAAGTTTGATTTGGTGTTTTCTTAAAATATTCATCCTCATCTGCTTCTCAGCTTGTTTTCTTATTCTATTTATATCTTTCATTAATGTAGAAGTTATTTTTGATTTTTCATTTTTTAATTTTCTTTTCATATTTGTATAGAGAAAAAAGCACTAATATATTTTTCTATTATGAATATAGGTTAAAGGTGCATTATTCTATTAAAATGCCGGGTTTCCCTGGAGAAGCTTTAATCTTTTTTCTTTTTATTTTTGCTTCTTTTATGTTCAAGACTGCAACATCCATATTAAAAACTTCTTTAATTTTTTCTTTAGCTTTATTGTAAAGTTCTACTTCAGAAGGGATGGCAAATATTTTGATTTCTTTCTTTCCCTCTAACATGTTTTTGTTTTCAAGAATTTTTAGAATGTTTCTTATATCTTCAATTAATTTTTCAATTGTTTTCTCTTGTTCTAATAGTTTTTCATTTATTTCTCCAGCAATAGGCCACTTTTCTAAACTAATAAAACTTTTTTCTCCTAATTTATGCCACATCTCTTCACAAACATGAGGACAGAAAACACTTAGTAATTTTAAAAAGTCAGAGAAGTCCTTTTTGTCAATCTCGTTTTTTTGGATGAATTCAAAAAAGTCTCGTAGTTTAATTATGGCAAGATTATACTTTAAATTTTCAATGTCTTTTGTGACGTCTTTTATGAGTTTATTTAGTTTGCTCTTAGTCAAATCACCGGTTTTTCCGAAATTATTGAAGGACAAAACTTTTTTTACGAATTTATGGCAGCCTTGAATCGCGATATCATCCCAAACAAAATTGCTTTCTAATGAAGCGACAGATACTAAATATAATCTTAGAGCATCGACTCCATATTTTTCAATTGTTTTTAGTGGCTCTACTACATTTCCCAAACTTTTGCTCATTTTTCTTCCATCTGTTCCATACACATATCCTTGATTAAAGAGTTTGATAGCTGGCTCGTCTATTTTGATTAGCCCAAGGTCGCGCAAGAATTTTGTGTAAAATCTTATATAAATTAGGTGCATGCACGCATGTTCTTTGCCACCAATATACAAATCTATAGGAAGCCAATAATCTGCTTTTTCCTTATCAAATATTTCCTTATTGTTTTTATTGTCTAGATATCTTAAATAATACCAACTTGAATTGACAAAAGTATCCATAGTGTCAGTTTCTCTTTTTGCTTTCCCCCCGCATTTTGGACATTTAGTCTCTATCCATGCAGATGCTGTTTCAAGGGGATTGCCTTCTCCGAATTTTACTTTTTCAGGCAATTTGACAGGCAAATCTTTTTCTGGAACCGGCACAACACCACATTTCTCGCAATAAATTATTGGTATTGGCGTCCCCCAATATCTCTGCCGCGAGATAAGCCAATCTCTTAATTTATAGTTGACTGTCCTTTTTCCTAGTTTTTGTTTTTCTAAATAATCAGAAATTTTTTCAATTGCCTCTTTGCTATTCAGGCCATTAAACATTCCAGAATTAACTAAAGTTCCTTCTTCTGTGAAAGCTTCTTTCATATTTTCTTCTTTTAAATTTTTTTCTTTGTTTTGGATGACAATTTTAAGAGGTATGTTATATTTTTTTGCAAACTCAAAATCTCGTTGGTCATGGGCTGGAACCGCCATCACCATCCCGCTTCCATAATCTGCTAAAACAAAATTGCCAACATAAATCGGAACTTTCTCTTTTGTTAATGGGTTGATAGCATAACTGCCAGTAAAAACTCCTTCTTTTTCTAGCTCCTCCATCTCTTTTTCTGAGACGCTTCCTACTCTTTCTAAAAATTCCTCAACTTCTTTTTTTTGTTCTGGTGTTACAAGCTCAAAAAGTTTTTGATGTTGGGCAGAAATAACCATGAAAGTAACTCCAAAAATTGTGTCAGGACGTGTTGTGAAAATAGGCCATTTTCCAATCTTTTTGTTTTCTTTTATAATTTCAAAATAAATATTTATTCCGTAGCTTTTTCCTATCCAGTTTTTCTGGAGTTTTTTAATGATGTCCGGCCATTCCTTCAACTTGGCAAAATCATTTAACTCTTCTGCATATTCTGTTATTTTTAAAAACCACTGCTCTAAATGTCTTATTTCTATTTTCGTGTCTGAATGCCTCCAACATCTCCCATTATTTACTTGTTCATTTGCTAAAACAGTTTTGCATTTTGGGCAGTAATTTACTGCTGCTGTTTTTCTGTATGCCAGCCCTTTTTCAAACATTTTCAAAAAAATCCACTGGTCCCATTTATAGTATTCCGGTTTGTGGGTTTCTATCATCCTTGACCAATCATAACTTAAACCGAGAGTTTTTTGCTGTTTTATGAAATTTTCTATTGCATTCTCTGTGAATTTTTTTGGATGTATTCCTGCTTTTATTGCAGCATTTTCTGCTGGCAAACCAAAAGAATCATAACCCATTGGATAAAGAACATTAAAACCTTGCATTCTTTTGAATCTTGCATAAACATCGCCAATAACATAATTGAATGCATGGCCCATGTGCAAGCCATAACTAGAAGGATAAGGAAACATTTCAAGAATATAAAATTTTTTTCCTTTCTTCTTTTTTGTTTCAAATATCTTTTTCTCTTCCCACTCTTTCTGCCATTTCTTCTCTATTTTACTAAAATTAATTTTTTCTTTTTCCATTTTCCAGTTTTTAGAGTTATAGAGAGTTAAAAAATCTTTCTTCAGTAACTCCTTCTAAATCTCCTGCTTTTCTTATCTTTCTCAATGACAAAACTTCTAAGTTCTTCTATTGTTCTTTTATCTATTATTATACCACATTTATCTTCTTCGAGTTTTCTTATAAGGCCAGACCTTTCCTCTTCTTTTTTGAGATAACCTTTTTCCATAAAAAGATTGACTAAATAATTATAAAGCCCTTTGAGGTCATAAGCTCTTCCTAATTTATCACTTTCTTCTTCTCCTTCTCTTGTTACCACTCTATATGGCTTTCTTTCCCATCCATAAGATATTCTTCTAATTTCGATTATCATTTTGTTTTTTGGGCCTCATAGTTAATACAAAAATTAATTTTTGCATCCGTGGGATGCTTCTTTATAAAGCCAAAACTATGAGAACCAAAACTAAAGCTGGCAACTTCTTAAAATGAAAGTCATCATTTTCTTTCATGATTAAATAAAAGAAGAAGGGTTTAAAAATCCTACTGTTTTTGCTTTATTTATTCTTTTCCAAGTTTTCAAAATTTTTTGCAATAGAGAAAAGGAGGCTTTCATCAAATCTTTTTCCTAAGAGTTGCAAGCCAATAGGAATTTTGTTTATTTTTCCAGCTGGAAGAGTGATTGCAGGAATTTCAGCTAAATTTGCTGGAGTTGTTAAGGAATCATAATTATACATGTCTTCAACTGATATTTTTTCTCCTAATTTATGAGGCAATTTAGGAACAGTTGGCATAATTATGGCATGAACTTTTTTAAATGCATTTTCTATTTCTTTTTTTATTACTTCTTTAGCTTGCAATGCCTTTCTATAATATTTTCCTTCGTATTCTGCTTTACTTATCTCTTTTCCTCCCAAAATCCTTCTCAAAACCTCTTCTCCGCAACTTTCTTCAATCTTCTTTCCATATCTTCTACCATCAAATCTTCTTGTAGCTGAAAAAAATTCTACATAAACTATTGGGTAATAAGTTTGGACAGCGAGATTTATATGCGGCAAATCTATTTTGATAAGTTGCCAATTATTTTCTTTAACAATTTTGTCGGCTTTTTCTTTTATTATTTCCAAAATTTTTTTATCAGCTTTGATATCTGGGATGCCTAATCTGATTTTTTTATTTTTTAAATTCTCAATTTTAATTTCCTTGCTTT
>CAYTYH010000010.1:0-8940 GCA_964441965.1 Candidatus Woesearchaeota archaeon
CCATCTACAGGATATCCATCTACATCATATAATTCAGGAGTAATAATTCTAGCTGCTGCTAATTTTTTAATTTCTTCTGGAGACAGCAAACTAAAAGAAATTGCTTTAATTTGTTTTTTTACATGGTCTATCATTTTCTTCCCCTCCTTCTAAGACGAGGCCTTTCTTCATCAGCAATCTCCAAAGGGGTAGCAAATGCTAACCAGTCCACCTCTTCCACACTAACATTCACACTTCTATATTGTTGATTTCTCGCAGCATCATAACTCTCTCTCATTTCCTGCTTTTCTCTTCCCTGATACTCTTCCATTTTACTCATATTTATTTTTTAGTTCAAATTTAGTTTTTATGTGAAGACCTTGAAGCTCTTCTAACAAAAGTTTAAAAGCATAAGACATTTCTACTGGCTCTGCTTCTGTGCTATTGCACAAAGGACAAACTATTTTATTTCTTATCTCATCTTTAATAGCAATTGTCCCGCATTTATCACAAATATAAACCACAACCTTATCAGAATCATATCTTTCTTTCAATAATAAACTTGCTCCATGAGCAACTAATGCTTGTTGCTCCATCTCACCCAATCTCAAAGCCCCTCCTCTTGCTCTTCCCTCAATTGGCTGCCGTGTTAAAAGCTGAACCTTGCCAGAAGCTCTTGCATGCATTTTGTTTGAAACCATATATTTAAGTTTAAGATAATACATGTTTCCAATAAAAATTTTAGCTTTCATTATTTTTCCTGTAATAGGGTCATACATTGTTTCTTTTCCATCATACCTAAATCCTAACTCACATAACTGTTTTTCCAAATCCTCTACACTCTCTCCTGAAAAAGGAGTTCCATCAATCTCTCTTCCAGCAAGACAACCCACTTTTCCTGCCAACAATTCAATTAAATATCCCATTGACATTCTTGAAGGAATGCCATGCGGATTAAAAATCAAATCAGGTTTTATTCCTCTTGAAGTAAAAGGAACATCATTTTCTGGAATTATAGCTCCAACAACCCCTTTCTGACCATGAGGTGTAGAAAATTTATCCCCTAACTCAGGATTTCTTATATCTCTTGTCCTAACCTGAACAATCTTATTTCCTTCGTTATCTGAAGTAATCACAACAAAATCTATTATTGCCTTTTCTTCTTGCCTTATAATAGAAGAAGCTTCTTTCCTTGTCCTTATTGTTATATCTCTTGCCTCAGAAAGAAATTTTGGAGGAGATGTTTTTCCAATCACCACCTCTCCTTCATCCAGTTTTGCTTCAGGATAAACTACTCCATCGTCCTCTAAATACCTGTAACTTTCTTCAGTCTTATACCCTGAAACATCTTTTTCAGGAATTTCTATTTTATCTTTTAAATTTCCCGCATAATATAATTCCACAGAAGTATAAGGCCTGAAATAAGTGCTTCTTGCCAATCCCCTATTAATGCTGCCTTCATTTAAAATAATAGCATCTTCAATATTATATCCTTCGTAGGTAAGTAAAGCCACGACAAAATTTTGTCCTGCTGGATAAATATTAAGTGTATCATAAACAAAGCTTTTTACTATTGGTTTCTGAGGATAATGAAGAATTGAAACATCTGTATCTAATCTTATTGGAAAGTTTGCAGCATACACTCCCAAAGATTGTTTTAATGTTTTGCTCCCCCTTAATAACCTTGAGGGCTGATTATGGTTAGCATAAGGCACTAAAGATGTAATTGTTCCCAAACATCCAACAGCATCTATTTCAAGATGTGTATGTTCTGGAGTCAAATCTTCTTTTTTCAATGCAACCAGTGCATTTTCTTCTTCTGAAGCATCTATATATTCTACCAAACCAGCTTTCAATAAATCATCCCACTTAATTTTCCCCTCTTCCAACAACTTTTCATGCTCTTCTGTTAATTTTGGCTTCCCATTCTCTACAATAATCAGAGGCCTCAAAACTCTTCCGACTTCTGTTGATATATAAATAGTATTTGTTGTCTTATCTAACCTTATGCTCAATTCTATTGGAAGAAGATTTTTCCTCCTTTCCTCCCTAACCTTATAAACAAAATCCTCGTTATCAACGCTACCAATAAAAATCCCATTAAAGAAAATGTCAAAAACTCCTTGTTTTTCTAAATGAGGTTCCATTCCCAATTCCTTAAACTTTTCTATTAGTGAATCATTATCAACATCTACTGCTGTAGATATTCTCGCTAATAAAGTAAGGTTTTTTCTTAATCCAATTTCTGTTCCCTCTGGCGTTTCTATAGGGCAAAATCTGCCATAATGTGTAGGATGTAAAGTTCTTGCTAAAAAATTCTCTTGTTCTCCTGGAAGAACGCTTGAAACCCTTTGCAATTGCGAAATAATAGATAAAGAGTTAGTTTTATCCATATTTTGAGTAACTCCTGTCCTTTCTCCAATCCAATTGCCCGTTGCAATAGCAGACTCTATCCTATGACTAAACAAAGTTGATTTAGCAATTGTCTTTAAACTATAATACTTTCCCCTTCTTGCAACTTTTGAAAGAGAGTATTGAATGTCTCTCACTAAAATATTAAGATTGACTCTAAACAAATCAGCCAACATATCTCCTGACAATCTAACCCTTTTATTAGAATAATGATCTTTATCAGTCACAATGTCTGGATTTTCTCTTGCAATTAAAAATTTTTTTATAAGTTTGCACAAAGTAATTGCTTTTTCTATTCTTTTTTGTTTTTTTGATCCAATATGGGGCATAAAGTAATTATCTATCCTTTGCTTTACTCTATCTAAAACTTCTTTTTTTGTTCCTTCTAAAGAGGATGCCTCTGCTATCCACATTAACGCGCTTTCTTCATCAGCTATTTCAGCAAACTCGTATAAGTTTACTATTAATGAATCGTTCTCTTTTCCAATGTATTTTGCTATATCAGATTCTTTAGTTAATCCAAGAGCTTTCAAAAGAATTATTGCCGGTATGTTCTTAAATCTTGAAAAAGAAACTTCTATCACGCCGTCATTTGTTTCTGTAATAGAAATAGGAATCCTATATGCTCCTCTTGAAGAAAACAATCTTAACATGGTCTTGCCTTTAGATTTTTCTATAAAAGCCTGATTTGGAGCTAGGTCTTCTATTAACACCATGACCCTTTCATTCCCATTAATTATAAAATAACCTCCAGGGTCAGAAGGATCTATATAATTCTTTTCTAATTCTTCTTTTGACATGCCATAAGTATTACATGCCTTGCTTCCGACCATTATGGGAATTCTCCCAATTTCTACATCATGACTCTCTACCTGATTTCCTTGCCTTACTGTTATCTCTAAGAATATAGGAGCTGAATAAGTCAGATTCCTTAATCTCGCTTCTGTAGGTGTAATTAAAGAAACAGAACCATCAGCTTCTATTATATTTGGCTTCTCTACTCTTATCCTTCCAAGAGTAATTTCTATTTCCTCTCTTGTTAAATTTTCATTTATCTCATCTACAATTTCCTGCATCCTCTTCTCTATAAAATTATTAAAGGAAGTTATATTGCTCTCTACTAATGAATGTTCTTGTAAATATTTCTTAATTATTATATGTTTTTCCATTATACCACAACCCTATAATAGGTAAATACAGAATTTTCTTCTTTTCTCTCTATTTTTATTACGTCTCCTATTTCTGCATTTAAACCAGCTATTGCAGGATCTTCTTTTTTGATTTTTGGCAATTGATTTAAAGAAACATTTAATTCTTCGAGCAACTTTTTCTTGTCTTCTTCTTTTAGCTTAGTGTGTTTTGGTTGAAGAACATGCATTTTTTACCTATGCTTATTTTAATAGGTTTGACGTATTTCCCACTTCTCTAAAAAATCTCTCATAACAATTACAACTTGGCGATACTAAAAGAAATAAAATTTAGATTTTTAAATCTTTCGGTCATTTCTTGCCTATTATAAAAAGCTATAAAATGGTTCCGGTGGGATTTGAACCCACGACACCCGGCTTTAAAGACACCCTGTCTTTCGACGGATGTTTTCTTTATTAAAATAAAAGGCCGGTGCTCTAACCAGGCTGAGCTACGGAACCAAACCAAAAAAAGAAGCAAACTCTATTTTTAAATTTTTTTAAAATCTATTTAGCATATTTTCCTAATTTTTCTTCTAAAACCTCCTGAGGATAGCTTCCAACTATTCTTTCCAATTCCACCCCATCTTTAAAAATAATTAAAGTAGGAATGCTCATTACCTTAAACTTGTTTGAAAGAACTTGATTATCATCAACATTAACTTTCAGAAATTTAATTTTTTCAAATTTTTCTTGCATTTCTTCAATAACTGGAGCCATCATAACACAAGGCATGCACCACTCAGCATAGAAATCCACAACCACCACCCCCTCCTTAATCTTCTCATCAAAAGTACTCCCTGAAACTTCTTCAACCTCCTTGCTTTCTTCCATTTTAAATCCCTCATCATCTTTTATTAAAAAATAATATTTAAAAAGATTTCCCTAATCCTTAAAATTTATTATATTAGAAGGCCTATCAATTTTTCTTAATTTAACTCCTGCTTCTTTTAAAAATTTTCTTGCATCTTCATCAGCATAATCTTGACAACTTACAACTTCTTTTATGCCAGCATTAACAATCATTTTTGCGCAAATCATGCAAGGAGTATGTGTGCAATATAAAGTGCCTCCTTCTATATTTATGCCATGCAGACCTGCTTGTATTATAGCATTTTGTTCTGCGTGAATAGCCCTGCAAATTTCATGCCTTGTTCCAGAAGCAATTCCTAATTCATCTCTCAAACATCCCAGCTCTAAACAATCTTTTTGTCCTGATGCTGCCCCATTATAACCTGTAGTCAAAATTCTTTTATTCTTCACAATAACAGCTCCAACATTATGTCTTAAGCAAGTAGACCTTTCAGCAACTAAAAAAGCAAGTTTCATAAAATACTCATCCCACGACGGCCTACTCTTCTTTAACAAAATTTTTTCCAAAATTTTTTCCACCTCCTTCCTCAAATCTTCAACACTGCCATTATTTTCTAATCGGTAATTTGCGAGCTCCATGCATCTCGCAACTTTCTGCCCAGAACTTCCTTCTTCTAAACCTAAATCTCTTTTATCCATAACCAAAAAATCTTCCCATGTTTTAGGGTCACTCTCTCTGCCCCTTTTTATTAATCTTTCAAATCTCTTTTCTTTTGGAGCGTCAATAGCAATTAAAACAAAATTTCCTGCTCTTTTTAATTCCTCAATTTCCCCTGGATTTCTAATGCCATCAATAACAATATTCTTCCCTTTCTCAATTTCTTTTTCTAACAATTTTAAAGTTTTTTTAGCTAAAACTCCAAGACCAAATTTTTCCCTTAACTCGTTTCCTATATTTTGCAAATCTCTAACAGTATAATTTTTTAAATTTCTTGAAACAGCTTCCTCTCTTACCCTGTCTGATAAAGAAGAATAAACAAACCCTTTCTCTTTCAAAATTTCTGAAACAACTCCTTTTCCAGATGCCTTGGTTCCTGTTAAACCAATTATCATTCTTGATAAAAATTTTTTTGGTTTATAAATATCATTATTCTTAAATATAATCTTTTTATTCTAATTTCTAATCTCAACTTTCTCAAAATAATCAGAGACAGCTTCTTTAAAACCTTGCAACTCCTCTTCTTCAAAACTTCTAATTTTCTCAAACTTCTTATCAATTAAATTTTCTTTCCTCGCTACGAAATTCTGAATAACAAATTTTTTTGGTTTTTTATTTAAAACATGGCAAAGCCATTCTCCTATTTTTTTTAAATTTTCAGGATTATGGAGTCCTCTAACTACAGTTGTCCTAAATTCATAATCAATACCAGAATTAGCAATTGCTTTAAAACTTTTTTCTATATCTTTTAAATTAACTTTCCTTCCAGCAACTAAATCATAACCTTCTTTATCGCTTTTTACATCCATAGCAACAAAATCAATCAATTTTTCTTTAATCAACTCACTCAACAAATCAGGACGAGAACCATTTGTATCTAATTTGATTGAATAACCAAAACCTTTTATTTTTTTTAGCAAATTTCCTATATCAGAATGAATCAAAGGTTCTCCCCCAGTAATGCAAACTCCATCAAGATATTTTTTTCTTTTTTCTAAAAACTCAAGAATTTCTTTTTCACTATATTCGTATTCTGGTTTTTCTTTTAGAACCAATTCTGGATTGTGGCAAAAACCGCATCTAAAATTACAACCAAAGGTAAATAAAGTGCAAGCAATTTTACCAGGATAATCTATTAAACTCACCTTTTGAAGTCCTGCAATCCTCATTCTGTATCTAATGGCAAAATTTAATTACTCTCTTTTCTCCCCTAAATTTGTTTCCCTAGTTTTTTCTTGAGCCACTTCAACCTTCATTTCCCCAACTTCAAAAGTTTTCCTGTCTTTAAATTCTGCAGCTTTCCCATCATTCCATTGATTTACAGGCCTTAAATAACCAACAACCCTGCTATAAACCTCACATTTTGTTTTCATTTTTACCTCCTTTACTCATTCTTGAACCTGATTTGGAATTTTCATTGCTTCTTCATGCAAACTTTCTTCAGGAATTAATTCGCATTTAGGACAATATTCATGTTCGCCAGGAATATAACCATGAATAGGGCAAATAGAGAAAGTTGGCGTTATTGTAAAATATGGAAGGGAAAAATTTTCAGCTATTTTCCTTACTAATAGCTTAACCCCTTCTTTATTTAATTTTTCCCCGACATAAACATGAAAAACAGTTCCTCCAGTATATTTAATTTGAAGAGGGTCTTGCTCTTCAAGTGCATAAAACAAATCTTCAGTAAAATTAACTGGCAAATGAGTGGAGTTAGTATAATAAGGAGCTGCTCCTCTTTTAAAAGCTTCTTCATTAGCTACTTTTATTCTTCCAAATCTTTTTTTATCCTCTCTAGCAAATCTATAAGAAGTTCCTTCTGCAGGAGTTGCTTCCAAATTATAAATATTCCCTGTCTCTTCCTGAAATTCTTCTAATTTTTCTCTCATAAAATCCAAAATTTTAATTGCAAATTCCTTTCCTCTTTTTGTGGTTATATCTTCTCCTTCCATAAAATTCATTATAGCCTCATTAACCCCAACTAAACCTATTGTAGAAAAATGATTCTTCCAATATTTTCCAAATCTTTTGTAAATGTTCCTTAAATAAAATTTTGAATAAGGATACAATCCTTTTGCTGTTAAATTTTCCAACACCTTCCTCTTAATCTCCAAACTTTCCTTTGCGAGCTCCATCAACTCTTCTAATGTTTCAAAAAACTCGTTCTCATCTGCAGAAGTAAAACCTATTCTTGGCATATTAATAGTTACCACGCCAATTGAACCAGTCAGAGGATTTGCTCCAAATAAACCGCCACCCCTTTTTCTTAATTCAGATTGGTCAAGCCTCAATCTGCAGCACATGCTTCGGGCATCTTCTGGTTTCATATCTGAATTAATGAAATTAGAAAAATAAGGTATGCCGTATTTCGCCGTCATCTCCCATATCGCATCATAATCTTGATTATCCCAATCAAAATCTTTAGTTATATTGTAAGTGGGAATAGGAAAAGTAAAAACTCTTCCTTTTGCATCACCCTCGCACATAACCTCTGCAAAAGCTTTATTGATCATTATCGTTTCTTTCTCAAAATCTCCATAAGACTCTTTTTGAGGCTTGCCTCCTATAATCACTGCTTCATTCTTCATATAATCTGGGATTTTCAAATCAAGAGTTATATTTGTAAAAGGCGTCTGAAAGCCCACCCGAGTAGGAACCGCAAGATTAAAACAAAATTCTTGCATTGCTTGCTTAACCTCCTTATAATTAAGATTGTCATATCTTACAAAAGGCGCTAACAAGGTATCAAAATTCGAGAATGCTTGGGCTCCTGCTGCTTCTCCTTGCAATGTATAAAAAAAATTAACTATTTGCCCTAATGCTGTTCTTAAATGTTTAGCAGGCCTTGTCTCAACTTTTCCAGGAACGCCCCTAAAACCAGTTAAAAGCAAGTCCTTTAAATCCCAACCAACACAATAAGGTCCTAAAGTTCCTAAATCATGAATATGTATTTTTGCATGAAGATGGGCCTTTCTTATTGCTTCTGGATAAATTCTGTTTAACCAATAATTTTTTATTAGTTTTTCTGTTATATAATTGTTAAGGCCTTGCAAAGAAAAACCCATATTAGCATTCTCTTTTATTGCCCAATCATTCAACCCTATATAATCTTCAACAACCTGTATAGTATCAAATATGCCTTTTACCTCTCTTAAATCCTGGTGGCTTTTTCTATAAAGAATATAAGCCTTTGCAGTTTTTGCATGCCCCTTCTCTATTAACACTTTTTCAACAATATCTTGAACATCTTCTACCTCAGGTATCCTGTCTTTAAATTTCTCTTCTATTTCTTTTACAACCAGATTAGCAAGATATTCTGCCCTCTCTTTATCCTTTCCTCCAACAGCTTTTGCAGCGCTCCAAATCGCATTTACTATTTTCTCTTTTTTAAATTTTACAATCCTTCCATCTCTTTTTCTTATTTTTGTTGGCGGCATTTTAACTCACCTCTTTTATCGCTTCTTTAAAATCTTTTACTTCTTGGAAATCTCTATAAACAGAAGCAAATCTTATATAAGCAATTTTATCTAATCTTTTTAATCTTCTCATTACTAACTCCCCAATAATCTTGCTTTTTACCTCTTTGCCATATTGCTTCAATTTTTCTTCTATTGCTGTTACAATCTTATCAACTTTTTCAATTTCTATTGGCCTTTTTTCGCATGCTTTTAAAATTCCTGTTTTAAGTTTTTCTCTTGAAAAAGACTCTCTCCTCCCATCTTTTTTAATGACAAAAATTTCCAAAGGCTCTATTTTTTCATATGTTGTAAATCTTTTCCCGCATTTAAGACACTCTCTCCTTCTCCTTGTCTCATTCTTGCTGTCTCTTTT
>CAYTYH010000011.1:0-8815 GCA_964441965.1 Candidatus Woesearchaeota archaeon
ATTTATAGCTGCTCCTCTATGCTCTTTTCTTCCAGGACTCGGCTCAAGCCAATCAGCAATAATAGGAAAAGAAATTGTAAAAGACATGAAAGAAGAAGAATTTTTAATTTTACTTGGCTCAATTAACACGATTGTTGTCTCCCTCTCATTCATAACTCTTTATACAATAGGAAAAGCAAGAACTGGAGTATCTCTTGCAATAAAAAATATTCTTCCCTCGCTTGAATCTTCTTTTCTCCTCGCGGTTTTAATAACCCTCTTTCTTTCTTCTCTTATTTCTTTTTTCTTAACTCTTTACTTTTCTAAACTTTTCTCTTCTTTAATAACAAAATTTAATTACAAAAAACTCTCTTTTCTTACCCTCCTTTTCATCTCTTTTCTCTCAATTTATTTCTCAGGCTTCCTCGGTTTTCTTGTTTTTCTTGCTTCAACTTTTCTCGGCATCTCAACCCTTCTATTAAAAATAAGAAGAACTCATTTAATGGGCTCTCTCCTCTTGCCAACAATTTTGTTTTATTTATTTACTTAAAGTGATATCCTGCCCTGTCCAACAATAAGTGCATAACTTTTCTCTCGGCAAACCAATAGCTTTAACCATGTCGCATAATTTTTGATATCTCAAACCAGTTAAGCCAAGATTTTTCCTAATTTGATTAACCATTTCTTCATATTCTTTAGAACCTTCCTCTAAATAAGGAGCCATATCAAAATCTTCTCTTCCTAACAAATCTCTAACAGCTTTTCTAGCAGCTAAATCAAACTCAGACTTAGACCTAGAAAAATTCAAGAACTTGCAAGCATAAGTCAAGGGAGGGCAAGCAGGCCTCATATACACTTCTTTAGCACCAGCATCAAAAAGCCTTTGAATAGTGCCTTGTAATTGTGTGCCTCTAACAATGCTATCCTCGCAAAAAACTATTCTTTTTCCATTAACTATCTCTTCATTTAAAATTAGTTTCATTTTTCCAATCATCTCTCTAGTTTTTTGTTCTTGAGGCATAAAGCTTCTCTGCCAAGTAGGGCTATACTTAACAAAAGGCCTTTTGTAAGGAAATCCTGTTACATTGGCATAACCTATAGCATGCGCTGTTCCAGAATCAGGAATTCCTGCAACAAAATCGACCTCTAAATTTTCTTCTAAATCTTTTTGACCATGAATTGCCCCGCATCTATATCTCGCGGCCTCAACATTAATTCCTTCATAGTCAGAAGCAGGATATCCATAATATATCCATAAAAAAGAGCATATCTGCATTTCTTCTCCTGGTTTTTTCAACTGTTCATATCCATCAGCAGTTACAATCCCAATTTCTCCAGGCCCTAAATATCTCTCAATCTCAAAACCAGTATTAGGCAATGCACAACTTTCTGAAACAACTGCCCTAGCATTTCCTCTTTTCCCAATAACTAGTGGAGTCCTTCCGTATCTATCTCTAGCTACATATATTCCATCTCCATTTAATAGCATAACAGAACTAGAACCCTTAATCTTATTCTGCATTATTTCAATGCCATCAACAAAATTGTCTCCTTGATTTATTAGAGTAGCTATTAACTCAGTAGGATTAACTTTGCTTCCCCCCATCTCTGTAAAATGAGCTGACCTTCTTCTGTGTGCTTCTTCTACTAACTGCTCTAAATTCTGTACCGCACCAACATGCACAATTGAAAAAGTTCCTAAATGAGAATCTATAATTAATGGCTGAGGTTCATAATCACTTATCACCCCAATACCTGTCTTGCCTTTTAAATCACGAATCCAATTAGAAAATTGTGGTCTGAATTGGTTTTCTGAAATATTATGTATCTCCCTTTCTATAACCTTGCCATTAAAAACAGCCAAACCACCATACTTAGTTCCTAAATGAGAATGATAATCTGTGCAATAAAACAAATCCTCTGCACAATCTTTTTTTGAAGCAATCCCAACAATTCCTGACATAAAAAAACCAAAAATCTTTGCTTTTTAAATTATATTATAATAAAAAATATGTTTCATCATTCTTAATTATCTTCTTATTTTTGTTTGACCCAATATAACATAAATCTTCCCAGCAGAACTAACTCTCTTTTGATCCCCATTTAGAAATAATCATTAAAGCAAAAACTGCAATTAAAGTTACAATCAAAGCAGATAAAAACTTAAAATATACCACGCTTCTCTTTAAACCAGCCTCAATTATAATCTTATTAACTAAATCAGATATCGGCTCTCTCCATGATAAAGCAACTAAAAAAGCAAATGCAGCTGTAATTGCTGTTATAATCTGTTTTTTAAATTCTCTCTTAAAGTTCCTTCCCGCCACTTTTCCTTTTTCTAAAATTTTTTTGCTTTTTCTTACTGAAGACAGACTCTTCCCAACAATTTTTTTAACAGCTTTTTTCATTAAAAATATAAAGAAGAGGAATTTTTAAACTTAACCAAACCACCTCCCCAAAACCTCCTGTTTCTCTTTCTCTTTTCCAAAAATGCTCTCAATATACGCTTTAGTTAATTCTAAACTTTGTTTAATATAAGGAGGGACATCATACTTTTCAGCTAATTGCAAAGCAGGCTCTAAATATTTAATAATAGACCCTTCAGAAATTGTGAAAATAATTCTCCCTCCACATTTCAAACATTTTCCAGCTAAAGGAGGCCTCCTATACTTTTCATTACACTTGCTACATCTAAATTCTTGTTGAGAAAATTTCCTTAAGTTACCTCTAATATCTCTTATAAAATGCCTATCAATTACTAACTTTGCTACGTCAGAAGTATCTGCTGCTCTTAATTTTTCAACCAAAACCATCTGCCTAACAACTTTTTCTTGCATAGAAGGAAGAGTCTTATAAGAAGAATTTACAACACCAACATTAAAGTCAGTAGAATTATGTGTAAAAACAATATTTGAAAAAGGGTCTTTTTCCTCGCCTAATCTTTTTCTCACAGTTTCTATTTGAACTTCTGAAGAATGTTTCTGCTGTTCAGCTAACCTATATAATTCAAGAGGATACTCTCCCAACTCAAAATCCAAAATCTGGTCATCAACTTCTCCAGCGCTTATTTTTGCATTTAAAACCAATGGCGCATCTTGCGTTCCCCCTCTATGATCAGGAAGAAATTTCCTTGAGAAATTGATAAGAACATCCAACAACAACATAACAGCTGCCTCATCTCCATCACAATCTCTCCTCATAGCAGCATGCATATATGGAGAAGCCAACAAACCCTGAACTTTTGAAAATCCGATAATCCTCCCAATTACACCTGCGCAATTATGAGGAGCCATGCAAGCAACTAAATGACCTATCAAATCTTCTTTGCTTTCCAACCTGTAAAAAGCTTTCATCCCATAAAACTTTTCTAATAAATCATCTAAAAAACAAGCGACATTAAAAAATACCTCATCTGCTTTTTCATCAATACTCTCAGGACAACTTGGAAGAATAACATCATGAGGTTTTAATTCTAAAATCTGCTCTTCATTTTCTAAAGGCCTGCCAAAAATATCCTTATCATAACCCAATTCTTTTAAAATTTCAACTGAAGCCATAATTTCTCTTGGTTTAAAATGTGTAATCGGCAATTCAGTCGCATCATATCTTATTGTTCCATCTTTATTCACACATAAACCATATTTGGCTCTTAAAATCCCCTTAGCTAAATTCTCCATATCGTGGTCTGCATTATTAGTTCCCCTCACACCTTTAATCAATTTAGGAATCTCACTCGGCAATAAATCTAATTTTTTTATTGCCTTTTGAAAATAATGTTTAGCGTCAATTCTTTTTGTCATATACTTCAAACCTTTTTGATGTTCAGGGCATTTCTCCATACTAAATTTTTGCTTGCAAACAGGACAATACCTCAAACTTTCACACTCTTCTCCACACTCCTCACATCTAAAATAAATTGTCTCTCTTCGGCATTTTTTGCAATAATAAATAGGAAAGTCTGCTTTTATACTTCCTACTTCTACAGCTTCATTAACACTTCTTAATCTTCCACCCTCATCTCCGACTGGAAACAAAACATTAGGACTGCCAGTTAATTTCCTTAATTTTGCTTTTTCTGGTCTTCCCATTCTTGCTCCTATAAAAGTTCCTGCTTTATCTTTTATCTCAAATTTAGAAAGAAAGTTTATTATTTCTAACACATCCTTCATCCCTTTCTTTTCCTTTAATTTCCTTGCTATATCCTCCATCTCTTTTTGAATAGAAAACTCCCCGCCCTTAACCTCCACCCCCAAATTCACTAACAAACTCTTTCCAACTTTTTCGTCTATAATAACATTTTCAATACTAACTTTATGTTCAACCCCCAATAACTCTAAAGCTCTTTTCCCTTTCGCAAACCTTTCTTGCTCGTTTTTATTATAAGGCAGGATAATTTTCCCATCAATTTTTGCATGACCTAACCAATCAATTAATGAAAAAAACTCCTCATAACCTATCTGACTCCAATAAAAAATATATTTTGGATGCAAAGGAATTTTATATTTTTCAGATAACTCTATAGCCTTACCAAAATCAACCTCTCCCTCAACATAACCACCTTTCTCTTTTAATTCTAACTCCCACCATTCTTCAACATAACCTGGCTTTAATAACTCATAATTTCTGTTTATAACATCTCCAACTGGAAAAAGAATATCTCCTAAATAAAGAATTTCAACAACATCTCCATAAAGTCTTTTTGCTTCTTCATAACTTTCAAGTTTTTTTACGCTCCCATTCCTCAACTTAACAATAGGTCCATCAATGCTATCGCAACTTGTTACAACGCACCCTTTTGTTGGCTTTTCTATTTTTAATTGAGTTCCTGTGCTTAAAAAACAATCAGAAATAGCCATTGTTGCAGGATGTATTGATGCAGCAGAAAAACCATTAACTCTGCTCCTCCCATATCTAAACCTAAACCCTCCAGAACGCGAAGGATGGCTAAAAACAGGCCTTCCTGCTACCAAATCTTTTATATAAGTAGGAGAACTATCAGAAGCCCCTTGCTCCCTTTTCTTATGCAACTTTACATACTCTTCTAAAAACTCCCATGAACTAATTTTAAATCCTTTTGATTGCAAACTTCTCAACAACCGCAAACCTTTCTGCGCTTTTTGAGCTAAACCTTCTGAAAAAATTAAACACATCCCTCCTCTAATAAAATTAGTTTCAACTCTCGGCAAATCTTTATAATTGCTAACCTCTTTCTGCTCAGTTGGCTCTCCAGCAATTTGAATAGGCAAATTTTCAGCCAGAAATTTAATTTCTTCTTCAGTAGGAAGATATTGCAAATTAGTAACTCTCTCATGATAATCATAATTCTCAATCACATACCTCTTAACCTCTTCCTCAGTCGGGTCATATTTCGCAAACCCAAAAAGTTCTCGCAAGTAGTCTATTAGCATTAAAACAACACATCCTGCAGTAGTCCCAGCACTTCTAATTGGACCAGAAAAATAAGCAATAAAATAATCTTTTCCTTCTTTTGTCTTGCCCAACTTCAGCTCAGTAAATCCTTCAATAGGAGAAGAAACAACTCCTAAAGTAATATAAGCGAAACCAACTCTTATTCCAGCATCAATCGCTTGCATTAAAGACTCAAATTTGCAAAATTTTTCTTTTGCAATTTCCTCTGCTATTTTAAAAGAAACTGCCACATCTAATTTACCATATTCTTTTTCCAATTCAAGTATCCTATTAACTATCTTTTTATCATTCAATTGAGGATAAATAGTAGAAATCAAACCAATTACTTTCTCAGCAAGACTTGTTGCTAATGGAACTTCTACTTTACTTAAAGGATCAAAACCTTTTTTCCTTGCTTCTTCTGCAACATCATAACAAATCTTTACTTTTCTTTTTAAATCTTCAAAATAATTTTCTATATCCATCTTAAAATTAACTAAAGTCCAAAATCTTTATTTCTCTTGTCTTTAAATTTAAAACAGGCACTTTACATGGATCTGGAACATTACCAACTTTCTCTTCAAAAGGAGTTATAGATTGCCAACAACTTGAACAAATAATCAGAATATTATTATAAATATCAACATCAGCCCTATGAAAATCTCCTGTATTTATAATATCTGGAACTTCCTTTATTAATAGAGGGTCGCGATTCTCATTAGGTATATAAGTAACAGAAGAATGCATGCTTGCTAAATGCCTTCTCTTCAACAACTCTTTAACAACCCTGCTTGGATTATCATGCGCTTTCGCTACCCTCAAAGCATCTATCTCATTAACATAACTTGACATGCTTGCTCCATGATACATCAATATTTTTATTCCTCTGTTCCCTCCATTTGTAATTTCAATTAAAGCAGGATTGCTAACTAAAATAACATTTTCTAACTTGTGAAGAGCAGAACCATAGTCTTCTCCAATAGGAGGTTGTGGCTCAGCTACCCTAACTGCATCATGCTGCCCTGGACAAAGAATAATTTTAACATCTTTCCTTATTTTAGAAAGATATTCTGCTAACTTTTCATATTGTTTTTTTATATCTTTAATAGAAAGCAAACTTTCCTGACCAGGAAAAACTCCAACACCATCAACAGTATCTCCAGTAACAAAAAGATATTTCACTTTTCTTGCTTCTTCTTTCTGCTTTTCATTCCCCTCCTCTCCATTAAGCCAATCTATAAACTTCAAAAAATTCTCCTCCAAAAAATTGGTAGAGCCAACATGAATATCTGAAATAAACGCAACTCTTTCATCTCTATCAATTCTCGCTTTTTCATGCAAAAAAGCGTCAGGATAAATTATATCATTAGCATAAATTATCTCCCTATTCCCAAACCCCTTAATGCCTATAACATCATCAACCAATATTTCCTTAGCTTTCTCATAAATGTCAAATTTATCTTTACTTATTAAAACAGAAACCTTTCCTGTCAGGTCCTCGACTTCCAAAAGAACATTTTTGTTCCCAGTAATCCTTTTGCTAAAAACCAAACCAATTACACTTACCCCTTGCCTTGAAGTATTTAATTTATTTATTGATGTTAAGTTTTCTAATTCTTTTCTCTCTTGCAATATCTTTTTTAATTCCTGATACCTTACTCTAAAATACTTCACAAAATCTCCTACTTCAATTTTTTTTGTAGGATTAACAACAGAAGAGAGAACTTTAATATTCCCTAAACTCACCCCTTTCTCTTCTTTACTCTCTTCTTTTGCCTCCTCAACATAATTTTCCCGCGAAATCTCTAAACTCAAACCAAAATTTATTTTTAATTTTTCAATAATTTTCTTATCATCAATCAACCCATACAACTTCTCAAAATTTTTGCTGAAAAAAGATTTGGTTATTATCCTTTCCCTTAATGCAGAAATTTTCTCAATAATTTTTTTTGCTGTCTCATTATCAAATTCTGAAAGCAGATTGCCAATTTCTTTATCAATTAATATACCATTTTCTAAACAAAACTTTAATAGCTCTTGGTTCATTTTAATCAAACAAGCTCTGATGCAAGATTGCCTTAATTTTTCCTAAAATTTTTTCAGGTATTGATAATTTTATCTCGCGAGTTCTCCCATGCCTTCCTTTGCTTATGACCCTTGCATTAATTAAACCAAGCATATCTATCTCTGCAATAATGTCTGAAATCCTTCTTTGAGTTAAAACCTCTGTCTTAGCTTTTAAACACAGATTATGATAAGTATTATAAACATCTCCTGTAAAAATCTTGTCTTTTCTCTCTTCAAAAAGCTTAATAATAGACAAAAGAGTTAATTGAAATTGTTTAGGAGCAACTTCAACAACATCAATCATCTTATCTCTGTCAATTTTCTCATTTGCCAAATCAACATGCTCTATATTTATTTTCTTATCGCCATTCCTTTCTGCCAATTCTCCAGCAATTCTCAACAAATCCAAAGCCCTTCTTGCATCTCCATGCTCTCTTGCTGCATATGCAGCGCATTTTTCAATAACACCTGTCTCTAAAACATTTTTCTTAAATGCTTTCTCTGCCCTTTCTTTTAAAATTTCTTGCAATTGGATAGCATTATAAGGAGGAAAAACAATTTCTTCTTCACTTAAACTGCTCTTAACTCTTGGGTCAAGAGATTCTAAAAATTTCAAATCATTACTTATCCCAACAAGACAAATCTGGCTATGGCTTAATTCTGTATTAAGTCTTGTTAGATTATAAAGAAAATTGTCTGAGATTTTTTTAACTGCTTGGTCAATTTCATCTAAAATAAGCACAAAAAGTTTTTTCTCCTGCTCAATAATATCAACAAATTTATTATAAACTTGGTCTGTAGGAAGCCCTGTCGCAGGAACGCTGCTGCCTGCTTTTTTAATCAATTCTGCAAGAATCCTGTATTCAGTATCTGAAACTTTCCTTAATTTGCAATTTAAATATTCTACTCTTAAAGGAAGAGAATTTTTTTCAGCTCTTTTTATCATCTCCCTTCTTACAAACTGAACACTTAATGTTTTTCCAGTCCCAGTTTGACCATACACAAACAAGTTGCTCGGCCTTTCTCTTCTTAAAGCAGGAGCTAAAATGCTTGCAACCTGCTCTATTTGTTTTTCTCTATGAGGAATATTGTCTGGAGTATAATTAGCTTGCAGAACATATTTATTTTCAAAAACACTGTTTCTTGGAAGAGAATCAAAAATCTTATCAATTTGAAAAGCCATTTTTACCTCCTTTACCGGATAAACAAAAATTTTACACCTTTCTCTTTTATAAATTTTTATGTTCTCTAAAAAATATATTCAAGTTTTCCAAAAAGAAAAAAGATTTTAGAAGAAAAAGAAACTACAACCCGGCAATAATATCTTAAAGTCACTATTAAAAAATTTAACACTTTTCAA
>CAYTYH010000012.1:0-8726 GCA_964441965.1 Candidatus Woesearchaeota archaeon
CAACATTACCAACAACTTCTCAACATAAAACCAAGAAGAACAAAATTACAGATTATACCAAGGGATAAATGGCAAAATTTTTGCAAGAGGTTGAATCTTAATCACAATTCTGAGGGGGTTTTTCTCCAAAGAAATTTAACTGCTTATCTTCTTGCTGATTCAGAATACTTTCCTTTAAATCTCTTTCATGAGTATTTTGGCCATGGTTTGTTTTGCGAATATTCAAAACATGGAAAGTTTATTGAAAGATTAGAAAGAAGATTAGCCAGAGAGGAAAGAAGGAAATTTAGAGGAAAACAATTCACTTTAGAAGAACTAATCAAGTTTAGAGAGCAAAATCCTCTCTTTAAATTGTTACAAAAAGCGAGAAATAATCTTCTATATGAGGTCTTTGCTATTTGGACAGAATATTATCTTTCTGAACTTTTTGGCGTGGGAGATAAATTTGAACAAAAATATAAGAGAACGCCAAAAAAATTAAGAGATAATTTAGAACAACTTGCAAATTTCAGAAAAAATTATGGAGATTTGGCTTTATTCTATCACCTTGGTTTTCCAAAATATTATGATACTGACAAAATTAGGATTTTATTGAGAAATATATTTAAAGATAAAATAAATTCAGCAAGACTTGTTATTTTATACGGTTCCAGAAAGCCTTATTCTGATATAGATTTATTTGTTGTTTCAGATGAGGTTGGGAATTTTAGAAATGATTGGCTTGATATTTATGCTTTAACTCCCGACGAGTTTGAATACTCTGTTTCAGTTTTTAGAATCTCTGTAACAGATCCTTTAATGACAGGAGAATTTGTTTTAGGAGACGAAGATTATTTTGAACAGAAGAAAAGACAATTACAAGAACAACCAATTACAAAAGAAGCTATTTATTATAATATAATAAGATCTAGAGAGCAAGGAATTTTAGCGAAACAATTTCCGAAAAACTCAAAAGAACGAGAAATAGGAAATTCCTATGCTGAAACTTATTTAAGAAATGCACTTGCCTTAAAACAAGGTAAAAGAAAATTAACTAAAAATTTGTTATCTTAGCTCACCTGCTCTAACTACTAACCCCTAAAACCTCAGCCTCCACCCCCTCCCCCTTACACAACTCAACAAATCTCTCAGCATCTTCTCTTGTCCCAACAATACTGCCAAAATGCATAGGAATAGCTTTTTTTGGTTTAATAAGAAAAGCAGCTCTTGCTGCCTCGTCAGCATTCATTGTATAAGTTCCTCCAACTGGCAATAAAGCAACATCTATATTCAAATCAGTTAATTGTTGCATTTCTGGAATTAAATCTGTATCGCCAGCATGATAAATTTTTTTGCCTCCAACTTCAACTATATACCCATTCCAATACTCGTTTTTAGGATGGAATTGCTTATCTACATTATAAGCAGGAACAACTTTAATTTTAACATTCTCTACAACTATTTCCTGACCAGGCTCAACAACTTTAATATTAAGATTTTGATTTAATTTTGCTAATTTGCTAGAACAATCAGCAGGACAAACCACAACACTCCCTTCTTTAATAATCCTTGTTAAATCTTCTATACTGCAATGGTCATAATGGCTATGGGTAATCAAAATTATATCAGCTTTCTCATTACCAGCACCAGCAGGCAAGTTATAAGGATCAATATAAATTCTCTTATCATCGCAAACTATCAAAAAACCTGCATGCCCTTTCCATTCTAAAGTTACATTATCAATCTGCATAAATTATAATAGGAAAGAGATTATTTAAAATTAATGTTTTCAACCCATCTTTTATCCTCCCTCTCGCCTCATTTAGAATATTTATTAATTTTTGATAGTATGAAATTAACTCTCTTTTCAACTGACATAAAAGGAACGAGAACAGGTTTATATCCTAGCTTTCTATAAATGTTAATTATCTCTCCATGAATCTTTTTTGCTTCTTCTTCATCTTCTTGTCTTAAATTATCTTTAAAATAAGAAAGCAAGAAATCAAGAATAAAAATGCCAGAATATCTAAATCTCATAGCAAAATCCAAAACTTCTTTTGGGACCTTTCCAACTCTTAATTTATAATAAGCAATAGTGTCTCCCAACCCTCTATCTGAAAAAACAATTTCTTTATTTTTATGAGAGAAAAGCAATCTTGCCTGAAATCTAAAAATCTCGTTTTGAAATTTTTTTGGGTCAATTTCTTTTATTGTTTTTCCTGGGAATTTTTCTCTAGCTACCGTTCTTGCTGCCTCTTCTAAAACTTTAAAACCTCTTTTTCTCAATGATTCTATTATTGTAGTCTTTCCTACTCCAGGACCTCCGCTAATCACATAGACACCCATAAAAATTAAAAGCAAAAATAGTATTAAAATTTAAGGGGTTGTAGTTTAGCTTGGCAGAATCTGGCGTTCGGGAGGAGAAGTTCAACATAACGAAAAACGCCAAGGCCCAGGTTCAAATCCTGGCAACCCCATTCACTTTTCTCCTCGTAAAATTTTGAACAGGCATAAAAATTCCAAAAATTACGAAAAATTTATATAATCAAAATTTTAGTTTAAAAAATGAAAGAGATAAAGCACATTGAAATTTTTAAAAATATGAAGGTTTCTGACCTCGTTAATTACATGAAAGACATAGGGTTTCAAGCGAGAAAACTAGGGGTTGCAGGAGAAATTTTTTTAGATATGATTGAAGATAAAGACTGCAAAGTTTTTTTTGGTATGGCTGGGGCAATGATTCCAGGAGGTATGAAAAAAATTCTATTAGACATGCTAAACTCTAAAATAATAGATGTTTTTGTGACAACTGGAGCAAATTTGACTCATGACTTAATTGAATCTCTAGGTCATAAACATTACCAAGGAGACGAAAATGCAGATGATTTTAAATTAAGCAAAAAAAATATTGACAGAATTTATAATGTGTATTTGAAAGATGAAGTTTATGAAGATTTAGAAAAATTCTTTATCGACATTTATCCCTCTTTAAGAAAAGAGATGAACATTAGAGAATTCCTATGGGAAATTGGAAAGAATATTCCTGTTGAAAGTTCTATTCTGAGAACTTGTTATAAAAAGAAAATTCCTATTTTCTGTCCTGCTATCTCTGACTCTGGCATCGGATTAATGATATGGGGGAGACTCATTTCAGCAAACAATGTAAAGGAAAAATTAAATAAAAAACCAAAAATAAAAGTTGATGTTTTCGATGATTTAAGAGAGATTTTAGATATTGCATGGACTTGTAAAAAGCCAGGTGTTTTTTATGTTGGAGGAGGTGTCCCAAAAAATTTCATCCAACAAGCAATGCAGTTCAGCAATAAACAAGATGGAGCAGTTTATGGCATTCAAATAACTACTGACCGACCAGAACCTGGCGGGAGCTCTGGAGCTCCTCTAAAAGAAGGCATCTCTTGGGGGAAAATGTCAGAAAAAGGGAAATTTGTTAATGTTTTCTGTGACGCCACCATTGCCTTGCCTTTAATTTGGTGTTATGTAAAAGACAAGCTAAAATAATTTCAGAACAATATTAAGCAGGATACAAACACAAAAAGGGAAAATTTATAAACTATAATTTGTAAGCAAAAAAAGAAAAAAAGAGATAAAAATGGAAAAAAAATCTTCTGAATTTGAGGAAGAACCCAATCTTGAAGCAGATTCTGAAATTGACGAAGATGAACTTGTTTTAGAAGATAAAGATTTGGGTGAATGGTAATTTTTCTTCTTTTCTTTTTTAAATTTAACTAGTTTTAATAAGTTTTTTTAAAATTTCAAAAACTTTCTTTCCACTAACTTTTCCTTTAAATTTCTGCATAATTAAACCCATATAAGCATTTATTGTTAAATTTGGCTTCTCTTTTAATATCTTTAGGATTTCCTCCTCTAAACCTTCAACTCTCTCTCTTTTCAAAGCTTCTTTGACATTTTTTCCTTTCATAACATCTTCCATAACCTCTTTTATTTCATCCTCTTCAATTGTTTTTCCAACATTTTGCAAAATTGTCTCCAAAACATCAAGAGTAAATTTTTTTTCCACCTCCTTTATGCTTTTTTTCATTTTTGTCGCGAGATTAGTCTGCCACACAGTTAATACCTTTGCAACAATCTCTGGTTTATTATAAACTTCTAATAACTCCTTGAAATCTTCTAATTTTTTATTTTTAATCAATAAAGTAATTAATTCCTCATGAAGCCCTTTGTTCTTTAATTCTTTCTTAATCTCGCTTTTTAATTTTGGCAATTCTCTTTTAGCTTCGTTTATTAATTCTCTTGAAATATGCAATAAAGGAAGGTCTGTTTCAGGATACATTCTTGCTTTTCCTGGCAATGGTCTCAAAAAACTAGTTGTCCCATCTTCATTAGCCTTTCTAACTTCAGCCTCGCTTTTTTTCTTCTTAATAAGCTTAATTTGCCTTTCCCTCTCCAATTTAATTGTTTTTTCAATTAATCTTGGCTCTTGAACCCCTTTTATCTCTATCCTCCTCCCCCACTCCCCATCAACGCAAACAGACATATTAAGGTCTTGCCTTATCGTTCCTATCCCTCTTTTAACATCGCAAGCCCTTAAAACCTCTCCAATTTTTAAAGCCACCTCTTTCGCTTCTTCTGGGCTGCTGATTTCTGGTTTTGTTGCAATCTCAATCAAAGGGATTCCTAACCTATCTAATCTGTAAATAATCTTATTTTTCTTTTGAGAGATGATTCTTGCTGCATCCTCTTCTAAACAAACACTTTCTATTCCAATCTTCTTTTTTCCAATCTCAACCCAACCATTTTTAGCAATTAAAACAGTCCTCTGAAAACCAGAAACATTACTCCCATCTATCACTGTTTTCCTCATTATCTGAGTATAAGGAATAATCTCGCAATTTAAAAGCAATGAAATCTGAATAGCGATTTTTAAAGCTTCCTGATTAATCAAATGTGGCGGCTCTTCATCTAATTCAACAAGACAGCAGTTATCATAATATCCCTCATACTCAAACTCTCTCTCTTTTTCAGCTTCAAATTTAGCAGCAACATCAACAACCCCTTCCTCGCCTGCAACTAAATGCAGCTTCCTTTTAATCTTATAATCTGGCTTATCTTTCCTCAAAACACTCGGACAATTACAAAACAATTTGTTAGTATTAAGTTGTTGATGTATCTCTAAGCCAGCTTTTAATTTGATTCCTGCCATAAATCATAAAAATAATAAGCATTATTAAAGTTTATGATGCCTCTCTTGAAAATTTACTTATCGCGAATCAAGCTAAGTGCTTGTCTAATATCTTTTTCTGTAAGAGAAACTCCTGTTGTTTTTTCTATATCTTTTTGCAATGCCTGGACCAAAACTTCTATACTATCTTTCTTACCTTCTTCTCTCAATCGCTGTTGAACTCTGAAAACTCTTGAAGGAGTAACATATTTTTGATTAAGAGGAATACCCTCTCCCTCCACCACCTCACTAAAACGTGGATGATACATCTTAGCAAATCTTTGGTTTGCATAATCTTTAAGCACAAGCCCTTCTTTAATGCCATGATAATAATCGCTTTCTTCATGCAAAATTCTTTTTAAGCTTTCTTTATCAAATTTTCCTTTTCCCAAAATTCTTAATACATTTACACTCACATTATGCCTTTTAATCTCTTCCACAGCTTCGTCATAAGGAATAAATTTTCCTTTTTCTAAATCATAAACATCTAACAAATAAAAATCATTCATATTTTCATTGTCATATTTAATCTGATTAAGATGAAGCCACTCCCCGTACAATATAAGGTGCGGAGGAATATTATATAAGTCGCCCTTTCTCCAAACCCAACTACTAAAATCTCTAAACCAACCATGCCCTTCTCTAAGAACTATTCCCTCTAGATACCTCGCGCGAGAACCAAAAGCAATTCTCCCATCAATAACTCTTATTTGGCAATTGCTTCCATCAAGTTTTTCAAAAACATAAACCTCGCTATCCAAAATATCTAAACAATCTTCAAGATAAGGTATGCTTAGATATTTAATAAATCTCTTACCAGTAATATGTCTTTCTTCCATTTTTCCTCCTTGTTGAAACTACATACATTTTCTCAGCAACCTCATTAAAATCTTCCTCCCACGAATCGGTTCTATCTTGCGAAATAAAAAATTGAAGAAAACCTCCTTCAGAAACATATCTCCCAGAAAAAATATCACGCATTAATTTAACCCCTTCTGATATATGCCTATCTGATGTTACAACCCCTATAGAACGTGTTCTTTTTTTCAAACTATAATTTAAAAAGTAAGATAAAATCTGTCTATCTGTCAGAGAAAGGCCTTCTTCATATTTTTTTGGACAATCAGAACAAATATGCGGTGATAAAAGATAAACAAAATAACTGCACATTTCTTTTTCCCACCCTTGACTTTCTAAATAAGAATTCAAATCTAAAAAAGAGCCATAATAAGTAGTGAAGAAATCTCTAACTTCTGAAGGGATTTCTAGAACATGGTCATTTATTTTTACTTGCGCATGCTTATCAACTTCTATTGTCACATGAGGTGTTGTTACATTAAACGGAAGAGGGATTTTTGTTGAATTTTTTAAAAAATCTGAAAGAGAGGAAGGACATGCGCCATTCCTAACGTTATTATTCCTGTAAGAATGAATAATATCAATTAATCCGCTAGTATCCCATATCAAAATATCAAAAGAAGATAGAGGATACTTTACAAAAGGTTTTTTTCCTCTCCTTGAGATATTTAATTTTATTTCATCAAAAACTTCTTCAATAGATTTAAGTCTTCTTCCCATAACCCATCTTATATCTTCTTATTTTTAAATCTTTCTATTTGTAACTTCTAAAAAGTGATTATAATTTGCTAAAATCGCTTAAATTTTTTTGCTCTTTTTTCCTGCGAACTCTTTTCCATGTTTCCCATGTTTCTCTAAAAATGCCGTCATTTTTATGTTTTTCAGAATGCTCCTCTAAAAATTTTTGCGTAATCGGGTCTGAAGTATATCCAGAGCCAAAATCTTTCCCAATCCTTTTTTTTATCTTGCTTATCTCTTTTTCTCTTGTTGATTTCGCGAGTATTGATGCTGCAGAACAAGCTATATGATTAACATCTGCCTTATGCTCTATCACAAACTGAATATTTTCTTTTTTCTGAACATGAGATTTTAAGAAAGCTTCCCACTTCTTTTTATTTGGAGAAGGGCAATCAACTATAACCTTTAATTTATCAAACCCTTTATTAACTTTATTTATAATCTCAGCTGACTTAATTGCTTCGATTTTATTCAGATTTATTCCAAGATTTGTTTTTCCATCTATTTCCCTCGGTAAAATAATCGCAATCTTATAAGAGAGTGCTTTTTTCTTTATTATTTCTGCTAAAATTTCTCTTTTTCTTGCTGTCAATTTTTTGCTATCCCTCACTCCTAATTTCTTAAATTCTTTTTCTATTTCAGAATCTATTAAACATCCTGCTAAAACCATTGGGCCGATTACAGGACCTCTTCCAGAATCATCTATGCCTAAAATTAACATAAAAAACCCAACTCTATTTTATATTTAAACATTTTTGTTTGGAGGGTTTTGTTGAAATCAAGATTATCTTCCTCTAATATTTACTTATTTTTGAGTTGTGAAAGAGTAAGGTTTATAAACCTTATTATATTATAAACAAAATAAATAGTTCTTCAAATAAATTAAAAATGGGGAGAACAAAAATAATAAAATTATTACCCCCACCAACCAAGCAAGTAAAAAATGAATTAGTTTATTATCAAAGTGATAAACCTCTTGATATCGATTCAATTGATTTTAATAAAAGAGCTGATGAATTAACTCCAAGAGGTCTTTTAGTTACTTTAAAAAAGCCTCCAGAAAATGATTTTAAATTTCTTTATAAACTTACTATTTCGGGAAAAGTCTTGGATTTAACACATATGATAAATAGGGCCTACTTCAGCACAACATCAAAAGAGGGTATAGAAAGACTTGAACAATATCTTGAGGAAAATAGTGTGGATGTTATATATTTAAACGAGGAATTAGCCGTATTAAGAAATAGGCGCTGTATTAGAGAAGTAGTTGGATATTGAAGATTATAAATTATTTCTTTAATGCTGTCCTAGCATCAGTTCAAGCCATGCCTCAGGTTTAAACGAATCTAAGTTCTGACACCTTGGATCTGAAATTACAAGCTTTGGTTTTCCTATGTTATAACTACTCTTCACCATGTGAAGTACATCCTCAATGAAATTAAAGACCTTTAAATCAGAACTATCAATTTTGTTAGCTATTTTGGTATCTACTCCTTTAAAATAAGCCGTAACTCTAAATCCACTATAATGTGCTATTAATTCTCCTGATAATTCTGCACTTATTTGTCCTCCCTCTTCTTCTGGTACAAGCATCACCCCCCGAACTAAAGAAACTTTATCGTCCGGCAACCCTGGAGGACGGAAAATACCTCTAAACCTATCCCAATAAAGCGTATCAAAATGACCAGAAGGAGGATTAAAGAATTTATTTACTTCAGTAAGCCTATGAATCATTTCATGTAATGCAGTTATAAGCTCCCGCTCAGGCGAAGGATTTTTAGGATTTGGAGCAATAACACAATACGCAGGATAAGAACCTTCTTCTACATGACAGAAACCCGCTACCAACCCCTCCGAAACCCTTCCCAAATCCTCTCGAAAGACTATAATAGTTTTTCTATTAATTATTACCTCCTCCAATAAGCTTTTAAATATCTCTAATCTTTTGTTA
>CAYTYH010000013.1:0-7993 GCA_964441965.1 Candidatus Woesearchaeota archaeon
TGATTTTGACGCTTCTTTTATCTTAAAACTTCTAAAACCAAATGTGGAGATAATAGGCATTCCTAAAAATATTGATAAAGAAAATTTAGAAGAATTAAAAAAAGAAGCAGAAAAACTAATTAAAGCCATTTAACTTTTAAGAAATGAGTTGAGCAAGAAAAGCAAGGGTCATAAGCCCGAATTAATTTTTCTATCTCATTTATTAATTTTTGCTTTGAAATCTTTTTTTTCAATAAAAGCTCTACATAATTTTTGATATCAATCTCCATCATATTTAAATTTTGAGTGGTCGGAGGAATAATATTGCAATAACTAATAACTCCCTCCTCATTAATATGATACTCGTGAAAAAGAGTTCCCCTCGGAGCCTCTACAGCTGCAACCCCTTTTCCCTTCTTAATTCTAAATTTCTGCTTCTCCTCATCTATCTCCTCTATTCTTTGAATTAACCTAACCAGTTTCTTAGTCAAATGCAACAGCTCAATAGCTTGCGAAAGATTATTGTCAAAAGGATTTGTAATAGGAAGTTTCAATTTAGAAGCAAACCTTCTTGTTTCTGAATCAAGCAAATCATAATTATTAGTTAACCTTGCGCTCGCTCCTGTCAAATAAGGTTTGCCATCTTTTAAAACAAATTTTGAAGTTGCATACTCGCGAATATTTTCCTGCAAGTGTTTTTTATAATCCTCTATACCTATTTTTCCAGAGCTTGAAACAATCTTCCCCGAAATTGTAGCATATTCCTCTTCATCTCTTAAAGAAAGATAATCAACCTCTCTATTAAAATCTGGATTTTTTAAATTCATAAACAAGTTTATTGTTTTTTCAATTAAGTTTTTTGAACCTTCTATCTCTTCAATCAAAAAATTGTAATTTTTTTTGTTTGTATTTTTTGTTTTCATAAAAGGATGTATCTCCCTCCCTCCAAAAGTCTCTATAATTTTGTTTCCTAAACTTATCAATTTTATAGCATCTCTTATTTTTGATTTGTGTTTTTTAGACATAGTGAGGGCAGAAGAGAAACCAAAATAATCTGGCAAAGCCAAAAAATACAAATGAGTCGCATTACTTCTAATCCTTTCCCCTATCATCAACACCTCTCTTATTGCTTTCTGTTTTTCAGTAGGTTTTATATTCAAGGCAGATTCTAATGCCTGAACAGATGCGACAGAATGGGATATAGAGCAAATTCCGCAAATTCTTGAAACAATCTCTTGAACATCTTTTACCTCTTTTCCTAAAACCAATGCTTCAAAAAATCTTGCTCCCTCATTAGCCTCCAACTGACATATCTTAACTTTTCCTTTATCTATTTTTAATGTTAAATTCGCATGACCCTCAACCTTACATATATGATTCAAATTTATTTCTCTAACCATTTTGAAACTTTCTCTTCTTCCTCCTTAAACTGCAAACCAGCAAAAGTATTCATTTTATCTTTAATCTCTTTTTGTGTAAATCCTTTCTCTTTTAACAAGTCTAAAAAAGCTTTAAAATTCGCATCACTAGATGGGCCCCTGCAACCATAACACTCAACCCCATTACTAGGGCATAAAGCATCACACCCGCCTCTTGTTATAGGGCCTAAACAAAGCTTTCCCTCCTCCAGCAAACAACGATTTCCTTTTTTTCGGCATTCAAAACATACCGCATTATCGCAAGGAAATTTTTTTGGCTTTATTCCCTGAATTATCTTTTTAAAAAAATCTACAATTTCTTTTTTAGAAGGAGGGCATTGAGGAAGATAATAATCTACTTTTATATGCCTGTCAATTGGTTCAGGATTCTCTGACTTTAAATGATTATAAACAGGATAAACAAATCTCATAACCCTCTCTTTATCTAAAAAATTCTTAATTGAAGGAACTCCGCCAAAACACGCACAACTTCCCAAGGCAACAACATTATCTGCCCTGTCTCTAAGTTCATGCAATTTCAAAATATCTTCATCAAAAGTTACTGTTCCTTCTATAAAAACATAATCAAATCTTCCTTTATAGTTATCTTCCTTAATAAGAGGAAAACTCTTTATATCAACTTTTTTGACAATTTCAGAAAAAACATCTTCATAGAGAAAGGTAAGCAAACATCCTGCACAACCAGCTATTCCAAATATCCCGATTTTTAACTTTTTCTTTTTTCTTGTTTTTTTATTTTTCATTGCTCGCTTCATTTTCTAATTTTTTCGCAATTTTATCATATCTAAAAACAGGCCCATCCTTGCAAACATAAACATCCTGCAATAAACACCTCCCACAACTTCCTATACCGCATTCCATTCTTCTTTCCATACTCCAATATATTTTATTGTTTTTAATTCCAAACTCATTTAATTTTTTTGTAACATTCAACATCATAATTTCAGGCCCGCACAATAAAGCCGCAATATTTTTACTTTTTGGCTTCTCTAAAATATCACTCACAAACCCCCTCTTCCCCCTCCACCCATCCTCTGGCCTATCTAAAGATATTTCAACCTTAAACTTTCTCTTCCAACTTGAAATTCTATCTCTTAACAAGATATATTTTTGATTTCTAAAACCAAAATAAATAACAACATCTCCAAAATCTTTTCTATTTTTTTCAACATATTCAATAAGAGAAGTAATTGGAGCGATTCCTGTCCCTCCAGCAACAAGAATCAAATTTTTTCTCTTTAAATTTTTCAGCGGAAATCCTTTTCCATACGGGCCTCTTATAAAAACCTCATCTCCTGTTCTCAATTTAAATAATTGAGAGGTTAAAGAACCAACATTCCTCAATAAAATATCAACATAATTTTTATTATAAGAACAAGAGGCTAAAGGACATTCCCCTATCCCCAATAAAGACACCTGAAAAAATTGTCCAGGCAAGGGATTCATATTAGTTTTAACTCTGATTAACTTTACATCTTCTGTGTAGTTTTTCGTAAAAACTATTTTGTATTTTTCTGGTTTAAATGTCATTTTTTAAATGATTTAAGTAAATTTATTGTTTCGACCCAATCTATTTTTGTCGGGCAAACTCTTAAACATCTTCCGCATCCAACACACATATATCTTCCATACCTCTTTTTATAATAAACCAACTTATGATAAACAAAATGTTTAAATCTTGATTTTCGTGACTCTCTAAAGACTTTTCCTCCAGCAACTTCAGAAAAACTTTTCAACTGGCATGAAGCTGCCTTCCTAATACGCTTTCCTTTTTTCAAATCTATTTCCTGCTCATCTAAAATATCAAAACAATTGCAAGTAGGACAATAAACTGTGCAGGCCCCACATGACAGGCACTTTTCAGCATCACTATCCCATATCTCATTCCTATAATCCCCTTCTATGTTTTTATCTCTTAAGACTTTCTTATTCTTAATTTTTTTTACCACTACTTTTCTTGCATTCGGCAAATCTTTAACTAAATTATATCCTTTTTTTGAACCTATGCTAATATAATATTTTCTTAAAGTTGGATAAAAAAACAAATCCCATCCCTCATCTTTTAAATCCATAGAATTGCAAAAACAATACTTGTCTGGTTTGTCGCAATAAATCCCAATTATTATAGTTTTCTTTCTTCTTTTTATGTAAGCAGGATCAAACATAACCTTATCTAAAATTTTTAAAGCATTTATATCACATAACCTTAAACCAAAAACAATCCTATATCCTTCTTTATTTTTGTTTTTTTCAATAATCTTGTTATTTTCAAAACTAAAAAGCTCCTCGCCTTCTGGAATAAAGAAATTTTTAACAGGAATCTGAGTTATTCCTTCTAACCATACTTCTTCAGGACTTTTAATTACCTCAAATTTCGTTACCTCTTTCTTCACTGGAGCTATAACCTCATACTTCTTAATGAGAACTTCCAGAAATTTTGGAAGGTCTTTCTTTAACAATATTTTTTGCACCATCTTTTTGCTATAATATATTTTATAATCCCGCATTTAAATCTTTTGTGTTATCCAAATTTTTTTCTTAAGCAAGTTATCTTGATGAAGTGGTAATATAAAAAGACAAGATTTAAAAGTCCTATTATATTTCATTTACAAAATGAATCTTAATAGCGATGGTGGTGATAATGAGTTGAAAGTTTGCTTTCTGAGCAATTTTCCTCCAAAAGAGTGTGGAATTGCAACATTCACCCAAGACCTTGTTACCTCTATAAACAAAAAATTTAATCCTAAAGTAAAAAGCAGGGTTGTAGCATTAGATGATGGAATAGAAACTTACAATTATGATAGCAGAGTAATCCTACATTTTGACCGCGAAAACATTAATGAATATATAAGGGTTGCTGAAAAAATTAACAACTCAAAAAATATAAAACTTGTCTGCATACAGCACGAATTTGGGATATTCGGAGGAGAATATGGCAAACATCTCATTCATTTTTTAAAAACTATAAGAAAACCAGTAGTCATAACTTTTCATAGTGTTTTGCCATCTCCAAACAAACTGCGAAAAAAAATTGTAAGTGAAATATGTTCAAAAGCTTCTGGAATTATTGTAATGTCAAAAAAAGCTGTTGAAATTTTAAATAAAGATTACGGTGTAGAGAAAAGCAAGCTTTATGTTGTTCCTCACGGAATTCCAAACGTCCCATTTCTATCTGAAGAAAAAAGAGAAAAATTAAAAAGAAAAATGAAATTGGGAGGGAAAAAAGTTTTGCTAACATTTGGACTTTTAAGTAGAGGGAAGGGAATAGAGTATGTAATTAGAGCTCTTCCAAATTTAGTTAAAAAATATCCTAATCTAATTTATTTAGTAATAGGGGAAACTCACCCTGTTGTAAGAAAAGAAGAAGGAGAATCATACAGAAGAGAGTTGATGCGTGAAATTAAAAAACTTGGATTAGAAAACAATGTTAAATTTTATAACAAATATCTAACTAAAACAGAACTTTTAAAGTATCTTCTTGCATCTGATATTTATCTATGCACAAATCTCGACCCAAACCAAATAGTTAGCGGCACTCTTTCATATGCTCTTGGTTGCGGTAAGGCAATCATCTCAACAAGATCTCTTTATTCAGAAGAAATACTAGCAGAAGGAAGAGGAATAATAGTTGAAGCAAAAAAACCTTCTTTATATGAAGAAGCATTAGAAAGAATCTTATCTGATGATAAATTCAGAGAGGAATTAGAAAGAAGGGCATATTATTACAGCAGGCATATGATATGGCAAAACATAGCTTTAAAATACTTTAGTATTTTTAATGAAGTTGTAAAATTAAGCGAAGAGATAGTAGAAAAATACCCTCCAATAAAACTAAAGCATCTTAGAACACTTACAGACGATTTTGGAATAGTCCAATTCGCCCATCTTGACAAACCAGACAAATTTTCTGGCTATACTGTTGATGACAACTCAAGAGCATTAATTGTCTCTATACTACATAACAAAATCACAAAATCAAGAACTTCAAAGAGATTTGCTAAAATTTATCTCAATTTTCTGGAACATGCGCAAGATGAAAGAGGATGGTTCCACAACTTCCACTATAATGAAAAAATAAAAGGAAATGAGCATAGCGAGGATGCGTTTGGAAGAGCGATGTGGGCATTAGGGTATGCAATAAGCGAGACAAAAAGCCCGGTAATAAAAGAAAAAGCAAAAAATTTATTTGATAAAGCAATAAATCTCGTCGAAAAAATTCGTTTTTTGCGAAGCAAAGCTTTCCTTATACTTGGCTTGTATTATTATTCAAAAAAATACAAAAAAGCAGGAAATTATGACATTAAACTTCTAATAAAAAAACTTGCAGATTCTTTAGTTGAAGCATATAAAAGAGAATCATCTAAAGAATGGAAATGGTTTGAAGAAAAAATAACATATTCTAATACAAAAATCCCAGAATCCTTACTCTTAGCTTATGATTTGACTAAAGAAAAAAAATATCTTGAAGTTGCAGAAGAATCCCTTCAATTCCTAATTAAAATCTTATTTGTAAATGGAAAACTTTATCCAATAGGAGAAAAAGGTTGGTATAATCGTAATGGAAAAAGGGCCTTATTTGACCAGCAACCAGTAGATGCTTCTGCATGTGTTCAGACATTTTTAACAGCATACAAAATAACAAAAAATGAAGAATATCTTAAAAAAGCAATAATTTCTTTTAACTGGTTTTTGGGAAAAAATCACCTAAATCAAGTGCTATATAATGAGGAAACTGGCGGCTGTTTTGATGGATTATTAGAAGAATGCATCAATCTAAATCAAGGAGCTGAATCAACACTCTCTTATTTGCTTGCAAGACTGCATATGGAAGAATTTAAAAAATTTAAAGAGAACTAAAAGAAACTTGTCTTCTTAATTCTTCCAATAAACCTTTAAAACTAAGTTTAGCTAATCCTATTCTTTTATCAGCGCACCCATAGTATATCTTAAGTGTATCTTTTTCAAGAACCGCACCTTCTGGAAAAACAACATTATTAACATTCCCTTCTCTCTCAAATTTAAATTGCGGCTTAAATAATGGCTTTCTTAATCTTGTTATTTCAATTTCTGGTCTCTTTAAATCCAATAAAGCAGCCCCTGCACTATAAACGAGTTTTAATCTCTTTTCTCTTAAACTATGAAAAATATCAGAAATTTCTTGAAGAACTGTGTTTGCAAGATTCTTTTTTCCTTTAAAAGCAGCTCCGTGATAAATAATAAGCCACCCGTATCTTGTTTTTATTGGAGTTGTCCCTGCACCAATATGGCTTGATTCCCACTTGTATCTCCTATAAAGAGAAACTTTATCTTCTTCACTTAAATTAATAATATAATCTTTCCAAAAAGAAATATCCTTTAAATCCTCAAACCTTCTGAATTTCACAATTTGAATATCAGGCAAAAATCTATGTAAAAGAAGGTATTTCCCTTTTATTTTTTCTGGAAATAAAACTGCATCTTTATCCCACAAACATGTTTTCGGACCAATTACTTCTTGTCTTTCCCACTGGTCGCGGTATTTTTTTATTTTTACTAATTTTCTTGCTTCCCCTATTGTTATATTAGGACTAATTATTCCTTTTTTCTTCCAATCTTTCAAATTTTTAGAAACAGCATATGCAACTCTTGCATTCACACCATCAAACGCAACATAAATCATATAATAAGTGTTTCCGATTTTTGTGATTCTTGGGTCCTCTATTCCTTTTTTCTCGTATTTTTCTGTTGGATATAGCAAAGGCTCTCTTGACCTTTCAATTATCTCATCATTTTTTATTTTAGCATAACCCAAACTTGAAATATATTTTTTTGACAATCCTCTATATATTAAAAATTCAATATCTCTTTTTTTAATAACAGTGGGATTGAAAACTCCTCTTGATTCCCATTCATTCTTTGTAGGTTCCATAAATAATTTCCTGCTTATTTTTAAAGCCATCTTAATCCTTGAAAATCGAATTTAAATTCTATAACTTGATTCTTAAATTTTCTCTTAAACTTTTCCCTATCCTTGCAAAAAAACAAAACACAACCCCCACCACCAGCCCCGCATATTTTAGCAGACTCTGCTCCATTTCTTAAGCCCTTTTTTACAAAACTTTCAACCTCTCTCGGAAAGATTGATTTATGCAAAAGTTTTCTTTGTTCTGTCTCAAGGTTCATTAATTCAGAAAATTTTTCCAAGTCAGATTTAATTAAAGCATTTTTCATCTCAATAGCAATATCTCTTATCTTCATAAGAACTTTCTTATTTTTTGCAAAATTTTTAATAATAAGGTGATTCAATTTAGTTGAGAAATGGCTTTTTCCAGTGTAAATAAGTATCAGCTTTTTTTCAAGTTCTTTAATTGTTTTTTTCTTCAAATTTAATCTCTTAAAATAAATATATCCATCTTTAAACTTCATAAAATTTTTACTATAACTTCTCTTTCTCTTGGCCCGTCTAATTCAACTAATCCTATTCCTTGCCATCTTCCTAAACTTAATTTTCCATTTTCAATAGGAATTACCTCACTACAACCTAGTAAGCTAGCTTTTATATGTGAGTCAGCGTTATTGTCTATCTCGTCATGCTT
>CAYTYH010000014.1:0-7961 GCA_964441965.1 Candidatus Woesearchaeota archaeon
TCTTCTTCCTTTTTTCCCTCCTCAACTTTTTCTTCTATTGTCTTTTCTTTCTCTTCCTCTTTTTTCTCCTTCTCCTCTTTCCTTTTCTTTTCTTCCTCTTTTTCTTTTTTTTCTTCTCTTTCTTTTTTAAATTTCAATTTTTCTGGCAACTCAGCTAATTCTACTTTTACTATGCCAGATTCAAATTTTTTACATTTGACTTTTATTTTTGCAGGAGGGTTTTTAATCCCTCTAAACCAGATTTCCTCATTAAGATATCTATCAATTTTAATTTTTTTAAAATCTTTATCATAAATTTTCATATGTCTTGCAACAAATTGCTTTAATGCTTTGATTGCCTTAGGAACTCTTTTATATTTCGGACTTTTTAGCCATTTTTTTCTCAAAGGAACGATATAATCTCTTTCTAAAACAATTTTGTCTTCATTATCTGCCATTTTAACCTAAGTGTTTTTTATGAACTCTTCTTGGCTTAATTTTTAATTTAGTTCTTCTCCAACTCCTTCTTATTCTCGTTATGCGTGAAGGATGAACTCTTTTTCCTATCCCGAACTTTTTTAAAATGACCCAAAAAGGCGCCCATTTTGTTTTTCTGTTTTGTTTAGCTAATTTTATTTTTTTCTGATACTTTCTTTTTACAGCTTTCATCTTTCTTCCCATTTTAACTCTTTTTAGCAATTTCTTCTGCTATTTTATTCATAAATTCTAACCCTTTTTTTGTTAATTCTCTTCCTTTCTTTTTTCCTTCAGCTTTTTTCAAAAATCCTGCTTTTTCTCCTTGCTGCAAAATTACCCTAATTATTTTTCCTGACCCTTTTCTTGTCTCTTCTGGTTTAGCTCCCCTGTCTTTTCTCCCGCCATATCTTTTTTTTAATCTATTCACTCCCACCACCCCCCTCCTATAAATCTGCCTTAAAATACTTGCAGCTCTTCTATACCACCAATCATTTTCTATCGGAGGCCTTTCTTTTGCTGTAGATGTTTTTACAAAATACGCCCATTCAGGCATTTCAAACTCAGGAATATTTTTCAAAGCTTCAGCTAACCTTTCATTATACTTATCAGCAGGCACATCATAAAGTGTAATTTTTTCTGACATTTTAATGGCGTGCTTTTCAGCACTAGAAAGGTCAAAGACCTTTTAACCAATTTTAAAGGGAAATTATGGTTTATAAAGCTATCCCTTCAACTGCAATTCAATCTAAATATATTAAACAACAATAAATCTTATAAACCTTCATCGTCTCTTCTCATGATGGAAAAAGATATTGGAAAAATACAAAAAAACGAAATTGTGGATATTGTTATAAGGGTAGATGACTTTGGAGGAAGACCTGGAGTAACTATAAGAGAATTTATGAACGGAGATAGATATACAGGATTTACAAAAAATGGAACTAAAATCCCCCTTGAAAAATTCGGGGAATTTAAAGACCTTATAAACTCCATTAACGAAGAAGTTTTAGAAGAAGCAAAAAAATCAGTTTTAGAACAACAAGAACAACAACCAGGACAAGTTGACGAAGGGCAGGAAACCTTATAAAGAGGGAAAATAAAAAACCCTTAAGCCCTAAGCATAGACTAATTAGAATTTCTTTAAAAAACCATGATTAAACCTGGCCCTTCTTTTTCTTTAATTTTCTCCATTTCTTAATAAAAATCGTAAACCCAACAATCTTATAAGTGAATTTTTTCCCTAATCTGCTTACAATTTCCTCAGCCATCTTTTTTATATTTTCTTTATTATGTCCAGCTGACTTTAAGACAGATATTTTGACATCATTATGAGTTTTAAATGCATTTTCTAATACTTTAAAAGTCCCATTTGTTAACTTTTTTTTACCTATTTGGATTTTCATTCTCAAACTTTTCTATTTCTTCTTTTTTAACTAAAACCTCCTTATATTTTTTTACCCCAAATGTTCCAATAGGCATATCCTCTTCTTTATATATATCCTTGCCTTTAAAATAATGGACAATCACATTTTTTTTATTTCTTTTCCAGTCTTGTGAATATTTTGCGATAAAGATTGCCGCCTCTTTTATATCTTTTTTGCTGACTCTTTTTCCCTCAGCTTTAATTTCTGCAAATGGAGAACCTTTCTTTTTAGTGTGAAGAACCCAATTATTTTTATCTGCTTGTCTAACCAATTCCTCATTAGTTTTTTTATCTTTGCCAGATAAAACCAGTTTTCCAGAGGATGTAATAAATTGTCTGAATTTCATATTTTCTCTTTTTATTTCTTTGCAAATTGTTTTAATGTTTCCTTTAACTCAAAATGGTTATTTGCATATTCTTTTAAAGAAATGCCTTTCATAACAGCATCTATTGCCTGCCTTGCTGCTCTCGCCCCTATCTTGCTTCCTAATTTATTTCCATGAATGCCCCCACCCATCTGAATTAAAATATCTTTCCCAAGATGCCTAACTAAGTATGGAACATAGCCTGGATGCAAACCTCCTGAGCAAACACCAAGGACAGCTTTTTTCCCATACCAATTTTGTTTCAATCTTAAGTTAGTTTCTTCAACTCTTGCTTTCTCAATTTCTTCTTCTAATTCAACTATATTTTTTATTTTTCCTTCTAACTTTCCTATTCCTGTGCCAATATGAAGAGAATCAACACCAATTAGTCTTGCAAAATCAGCTATTACAATCATTCTTATGCCATGTTTTTCATTCCTTGTCATTGCAGCATGCATCGCTCTATGAGCATGGATAGCTAATTTTAAGTTAGCATTTCTTAATGTTTGTAAAGAAGCGAACCCAGCTGTTATGATATCTACCATTATAAATTTCCCACCCTGTTGTCTGACCAATTCAGCCCTTCTAACCATTTCATTTGTTTCTGCAGTTACATTAATAAGATAAGCTTTTTTTTCACCAGTTTCAGATTCTGCCTTGTCTTTTGCTTCAAGTGTTTTAGTTAATCTTCTTTCAAATTTATTAAAATCTTGAGAAGCTAGATTTTCATCATCTTTTACAAAGTCGCAACCGCCAATCCATGAGTCATAAGCAGATTTAACATGGTCTCCTACATTCAAACCAAGTTTTGGTTTTATGATTGTTCCTAAAAAAGGCCTATCTTTAATTTTCATTAATTTCCTTATGCCTTTAATGCCATAATAAGGTCCAGGAAAACTTTTTACTAATTTTTTTGGAAAGCTCACATCCTCTAACCTCAGATTTTTAACAGCTTTCATTCCAAATATATTCCCAGCAATGCTAGACAAAATATTTGGAGCATTTCCTTTTTCAAACAATCCCATGGGATAAGCAATCTTGACAAATTTTCCCTTAATTGAGAAAACTTTTGCATTTAGTTTCTCTACATATTCTTTTCCCGGAATTGCTACCCAAGTTCCAGTAGAAGATTCTAAAGCAACAGTTTCTGCAGCTTTTTTCAAAGTCATCCCTTTTTTCGGTTCAATTCTAAATAAGCAAATCACATCATTTTTTGGCTTATATTTCAAGTCCAAATAATCATATTCTATTTCAGCCATTTCTCCCTCTTTTATTTTACTACACCTATTTTACAATCTTCTAAAATTTTAAAATCATTTTCAGAAAAATAGCCAACCTTCAGTTCTTTTCCACATTCTTGGCTCAGGTCATAAGGGTAAATTTGTATCAGTTGAGTTATATCATAAACCCTGCCATTAAAATAAACCCAGCAATCTTCAGTTGAGTTATGTTTTGCTACCTCTTCTTTATCTATAAATCTTTTAACCACTTCCTTATTGTCTTCTTGCAAAGTCGCTTTTCCAGAAATTTGCTTTTCAATAATAAAGATTCCAATTGTTCCCAAAACTATGGAAAACAAAGCAAGATAAATAAAAATAGGCCTTACTTTTTTTTCTATATTTGAACTTTCCATAATTCAAGTAATGCAGAACACATTAAAAACTTTTTTATTTTAAGCATACATCTGCTACTTATATTCTTTTTAACTTTGGTCCTGTGGGAGTGTCATCAATTTGCCATCCCATCCTCTTTATTTCTTCTCTAATTTTATCTGCTTCTTCCCATTTTTTATCTTTCCTTAACTTTTCTCTTTTTTCCACTAATCTCTTTATTTTGTCTGGAATCTCAACTTTTTCTTTTTTTAATAAACCTAAAGCAAAAACTTCTTCTATTTTTTTTATTGTCTTTATTTTTCCTTCTGCTTTTTCATCTCTAACTAAGTTCCATAAAACTTGTAGGGCTTTTGGCATGTCTAAATCATTATTTATAGCTTGTTCAAATTTTTTCAAATACCTGTTGTTTAATTTTCCATCATCTTTTATTTCTGCTCTAATATTTTTCAACCTTTCATAAAAGTTTTTTGCTGCCTTTAAATTTTTAAAAGAAAATTCAAGAGGTTTTCTGTAATGGCAAGTTAAAGTAAAGTAGCGATAAACTAAAGGTTGAAAACCCATCTCACTAAGTTCAGTTAAAGTATATAGGCCACCAGTACTCTTGCTGATTTTTTCTCCTTTAAATGTTAAAAAAGCTCCATGAAGCCAAAATCTGACCCATGGCTTTTTTCCTGTTGCTGCCTCACTTTGAGCAATTTCATTTTGGTGATGTATTTGTATGTGGTCAGCTCCTCCTGTATGAATATCAAATTGTTCTCCTAAATATTTCATTGACATTGCAGAGCATTCAATATGCCATCCAGGAAAACCAATTGGCCAATCTGCCCCATAATCTTTTGGATTCCATTCTTGTTGCCTTAATCCAGGTTTTTTAGAAAATTTCCATAATGCGAAATCTGTTTTGTTTTTCTTTTCTCCTAAACTAATTCTTGCCCCTGCTTTTAAACCCTCAGCTTTTATTCTCGCAAATTTTCCATAATCTTTAAATTTTGAAGAATCAAAATATATGCCATCACTTGTTTTATAAGTATAGCCTTTTTTCTCAAGTTTTTTTATTAACCCAATCATCTCTTTAATATGCTCTGTAGCCTTACACCAAATATTTGGCTCAATTATATTCAATTTTCTTAAATCTTGTCTAAAAATTTTGAAATAGAAGTTAGCTATATCCTTAGCATTTTTCTTCTCTTTTCTTGCTGCTTTCTCAATTTTATCTTCGCCTGTATCAGCATCACTTGTTAAATGACCAACATCAGTTACATTCATCACATGCTTTACTTTATAGCCATTGTAGAGCAAAACCCTCTTCAGTATATCACTAAATATATAAGTTCGTAAATTGCCAATATGTTGATAAGAATAAACAGTAGGCCCGCAACTATACATCCTTACTTTTTTGTCTTTTATTGCCTTAAACTCCTGTTTTTTTCTTGTTAGAGTGTTATAAAAGACTAATTTTGTCATTTTTTTATTAAATAAGCAAATTATTTAAATCAATCGATTAAAGCAAACCTGTAAATTATTCCAGCCACTCTAAATTTTAAATGCCAAAGAAAAACTCTTATTGAGAACCCTTAATTTATAGCAGATTAGCAGATTGCCCCCTTTATTACTCCAACATGGACTACATCAATATAAGACACATGAGTCTTTTTTACACCAGTATCTAAATTTGTTTCTTCTATTACAACTTTTAATATAGTATTTGAAACTTTTTTTGGTATATTTAAAACTAAAACCACATTTGTTGTTTGTCCTGGACTTAATTCACCCTCCCAATCTTTATCAACCACCCATTTTTGAACTTGTCTTGTAGGAACACCTGCCTTGCTTTCTATACTTTTAACTTCTAATCTATACCTTCCACTTTCATCAAGATTAGAAACACAAAAAATCTGTCTTTTACCACCATCAGCTAATTTAACTTCTTCTCCTGCTTCTCCCATACACTTAATCCCGTAATCTCTGCTTTCGAAAAGGTTTTTTATTTCATTCTCTGTACTCTTGCTTATTTGTTCAGTTAAGACTATTCCAGAACACATTATGCTCCTTACAAAAACCATGCCTAAGATTAACATAGCCATTGCCAAGACAATGACCACAATTGTTCCAATAGAAAGTTCTAAAGCTCCTCTTTTCATTTTTCTTTTCAAATTCTTTTTATACTAATTTTTTCTCTTTTTTAAACTTTTTGTATATGGGACGGGGGAGAATCGAACTCCCGACTCCTACGTCTTCAGCGTAGTGCTCTCCCACTGAGCTACCGTCCCTTCTCTATAATTATACTTGTTAATTTAAAAATGTTTTGAGAAAAAGCAGAAAGAATAGCTGATAAAAAATAAAGCGAGTTGGAAATAGGCCATATTCTGTCTTTCCCCCTAAAAAGGGATGGAAAGTGCTGACATCTGTCTTTGCCTCATTTAGAGTTGCACCGGCGAAGGCAGCCGTTTCATCAAATCTCTCATTTCATTGCTCTTCCCACGGCTCATAGCTCAGTGAGAGCTGTGTCGTTTCTGTGCTGGAGCTCTCCCTCACGAGAGGCCTCTTTCGAGACTCGCCACTTCCTCCAGGGGAGGGGTGTATGGACCTTCCTCAGAAGACGCTCTGATTTTTACAGAGCTTTCCATTTTATGGATGTCTTCCGAAGTCAGCTATCCAACTCGCTTATAAAAATAAAAAGAAGAAGTTTATAAATTTATCTTTTGCCGGCTTTGCTGAAATCCTCTAAATTTTAATACACAATAGCAAGTTTTATTTTGCAAGTTCGTCGGTTAAGTTATTAATCACTAAAATCTTAAGGTTCTAAATATATATTTTTATAAGGGTTTCACCAGAGCCCTTTTGCCTAATCTTGAGAACCCTTTAGTTTCAAATAATAATTAAGAACTCTTAATTTTAAAGCTCGTCAATTTGAGTCTATTATTCATTAACCAGATTACTTTTCTTGAATTAAGTCTACTACAACAACTTTGCCAAATCTGCTAAATTTCTTACTTAAAAAATTTTTCTCGCAAGCAGGATATCCGTATAGGGAAAATGATGAGGCTTTTAGTAGTTGCGGGCTAAAATCCTCGGGTTCTTGGATCTTACACCCCAACTCTATCAACGTCATCTTATATGACGGCCTCAGTTGTCTCGTTTTGCGGGTGGCTTCGAGCTTAGATGCTTTCAGCTCTTATCCACACAGCGCGTAGCTGCCCAGCATTCCCATGAAAACTGGTACACCAGAGGCGCCCGACCCTAGTTCCTCTCGTACTATAGGGTCGTTCCACTCAGACAACAACACGCCTAGTAGATATTATACATACTGTCTCACGACGTATTTAACCCAGCTAACGATCCCTTTTAATGCGTGAACTCCGACACCCTTGGCTGCTTGTGCACAGCCAGGATAGGAAGAGCCGACAGCGATGTACCAAACCGCGCCGTCAATGTGAACTATCGGGCGCGACAAGCCTGTTGTCCTTGGGGTACCTTTTCTGTCATCCACATGGCCCATTAAAAGCCATTGTGGGTTCGCTGAGCCCACCTTTCAGTCCTGCTTTTCTTGCTATTCGAAAAGCAGTCAGACAAGCTTTTGCCTCTGCACTCTACTCCGGGTTTCCAAGCCGGATGAGCTTGTCTTTGGGCCCGATAGATATCTTTTCTACCGGGTGCCGCCCCAGCCAAACTGCCCGCCTGCTGCTGTCCTCTTGCGAGTTAGCAACTTCATGAAAAATAGGTAGTATTACACTGACGACATGCCGCCTCGCCGAAGCTACGCGTATTCTCCTACCTATTCTATGTATTTTTCATAAAGCTGCAACAACAGGTTGCAGTAAAGGTCCACAAGGTCTTCACTTCCCACTAGGCGTCTCCGGCATGTTCACCGAACAGCGAGTTCAGAAGGTTCTGGTTAGGGACAGCGACCACCTCGTTAATCCATTCATGCACGTCGCCATTCAGACGACAAGGCATTACGCTACCTTAAGAGCCTCATAGTTAGGCCCGCCGTTTGATGGGCTTTAGCTTCCTTGAAAGGAAGTTTCAGACACCACCACTGGGCAGGACTCACCGAGTATACAAAGCTTTTCAGCTTAGCACTCGGCTACGTTTTTGGTAAAC
>CAYTYH010000015.1:0-7410 GCA_964441965.1 Candidatus Woesearchaeota archaeon
AATTAAAAGAAAACTATAGAAATTTTTCTGGGGAAGTGATTATAAAAGGAAAAATCCGGAAAAGAGAAGGGGAGATGATTGATGAGTTTTCTGGCAATATAACGATTATTAAAGAACAAGAAGAAGAGGAAGAAGAAAGAAAAATGGAAGTGAAAGAAGAAAAATATTGGGTTGATAATAAAACAGAAATAAATAAGAGTCAGAATATAATAAAACTTAATTCTCCAAAAACTATAAAAAGGCAAAATACTGAAAATTTATGGGAATCAAAGACACAATATATAAAGAAATATGCGATTTATTTTTTTAGTGCTTTTTGTGTCTTTGTATTAATAGGAGTAATAATAAAAAGATTTTAAAAATGGAAAAACTGAATGCGGTTTTGATGTTGGAAATTTTGGGAAAACCAAAAGAACATGTTAAAGAAGTATTAGAAGGGATTGTTGATAAATTAGGAAAAGAAGAAGGAGTAATATTAATTTCTAAAAACGTGGCTGAACCAAAGAAATTTGAGGGGGGTGGCGGGGAGGATATTTTTACAAGTTTTGCAGAAGTTGAGATAGAAACATCTTTGCAAAAATTGATGTTGATTATTTTTGGTTATATGCCCTCTCATATTGATATCATTGTTCCAGAAGAATTAAGAATAAGGAATTCTGACTTAAATTTGTTTTTTAATGAATTGACAAGAAAGTTGCATCAGTATGATGAAATTGCGAGAGCCTTATTAATAGAAAGAAACATTCTTGCTAAACAAATAAAAGAAGGAAAAATAAAAATTGAAAAAAATAGAAAGGTGAAGGAAGAGAAGAAAAAAGTAGGAAAGAAAAAGACAAAGAAGAAAAAATAGAAAAAGTAGTAGGAAGTGAAGAAAGAGTTTAGTAGGAAAAGTTGAGAAAAATGAAGGGGTGGAGGCGGATGGGGGAAGGAGAGGTATTGGGGAAAGGTTGAGGGAGATGAAAAGATTAAAGAAGAGGGAAAATTAAGTTCTTGATAATTGTCCTTTGATTTCTTTTGGTTTAAATCGCTCTTCATATTCTTTTGTTCTTTTTTCTAAAATTTCTTTTGGAGATGTTTTTTTTGATTTTACTTTTTTATAAACAAAAAAAATTATTAAAGCTAGAATAATTAAGATCGGTATGGCTATCCATTTGCTTGATTTAGATTCTTCTTTCTTGCACTCTCCAATGCAACACAAACCTTCATAAGTAATTTGTATTGTTCCTAAACATTCTTCTCCTTCCTTGCAAAATTTTCCGCCAAGTTCAGAACAAGAATTTTGCTGAAGTCCATTTTGTTGAATTCTGTTTTGTTGTGTAGAATTAACAATTTGTTGAAAATCTTCTTTGTTTTCTAAAGTTGTGATTAGAATTGGAATTTCTATTTTGTTGTTTTCAGATAAAATAAGAAGAGTTCCATTTTTAAATCCCTCTTCACTTGAAACAATTGTTAGATTTATTTCTTGCAAACTTCCTGAAGTTAAATTGTTTATTTTGCTTGGTGTTATATTTACCCCTAAAGTAGAAGTTAAAGAAATGTTTTCTATATCTTTTTCTCCGCTATTTATAATAAAAAAAGAAAAATCAGATCTATAGTCTTTTAAAACTGTGACATTTATAAAAGATACAGAAACCTTTAGCTTTGGAATTTCGTAAGTCGCATTAGAAAAGCTTTCTTTATAAACAAAAACAGGAACTTTATATTCTGTATCTTCTGATTTTAAAATTAAATAATTAAAAGAGGAATTTTTTATTCCTGAAATTGAAAAAGTTAGTCTTTTTTCTTTTGATGGTGAAAGATAAATTTCTTGTGTTGAATTTAAAAAATCTGCTTTTATATTTGCCTCCTTGTTTGCTCTTACTCTTATGCTAAAATCTTTATTAGTTATTATAAAACCAGGAAAGACAGAGAAAGATGAAACATTTCCTGAAACACTAAAATTATATTTTAGGTCTTCATATCTCTCATTTCCTAATTCAAAATAATGAGCGTTTTTTATAATAAGAGTATAATTCCTTTCTTTTGGAGGGAGCAATGCGTAAAGATAGTATTTGTCCTGAATTTTCGCTAAACTTGAAATCATTGGAACATAAGTTCTATTAGAATAAAACAAAATATCTTGTGCTTTAAGATTATCAATAAAGTTTCCGGAGATTTCGATTATTAATGTTTCAAGAGGTTGATATTTCTCTTTTAAATTTATATTAACTGCTAATACACTTGGCAAAATAAAAATTACAAATAATAAGCATATCTTCTTCATCTTTTTATAAAAAATTTATTACTTACTCATCTCTCTTAATTTTTTTAAAGTTTCTTCAAACTCTTTATCTGTTCTTGATTTTGCTGCTGGAGCAGTTCTTGGGGCTCTGGGAGGGGGGAGGGGGTATCTTGTTCTCCGTGGCATCATTTGAGTTCTTAAACCTGGAATTGCTGGAGGTGTGAAAGGAGGCCGCGTTGAAGTCACTCCGCCTTTTTTAACCCCTCCCTTTAATTTAAACAAAAGAACTTTTAATCTGTTCCTGAAAATTATAGCTAGAATCGCTAGAATTATGAGGATTATTAAAAGCCAGACATACCATGGCAGACCTCCTCCTTCAGGACGAGGTTTTGTCTTGCAGCAAACTTCTGAGGCATCTAAACATTGAAGGTCAGTTTCTTCTTCTGTATCAAAACAAGAAGCTCTGCAAAAATATCCTTGCTCTTCGCACTCTGAAATTTGTTGAATGCAACTTCCTAAACAGCATTCAGCAGTATCTGAAGCTGTAACAGTCGATTCATCACAAATTTCTCCTGAAGGGCAAATCTTTCCTCCCATCTCCTGACAAGTTTTTTCTCTTTTTGGCCTGTCACAACAAATATTTAATCCTGGGCAATAATAATTATCTAATTCATTTCCTCCAGCATCTTGGCATTCTCCGACAGAAATGCAATAATAAGTTGGCTCGCAATATTCAGTTGTTGTAGTTGGAGGAACATAAGGTGTTCTTGGCCAAAGGACCCATATCAGAAATGCGGTATCTCTTATATTATTATTCCAGCAGCCATTATTTCCTTGGGTTTCTTCGAGCCAAGAAATAGCATTGTCTTTTGCTTGGGAAGATGTAAGGGAAAGTAAAGCTAAAGCAGTGTCATAATACTTTCCTTTTTTTCCAAGATCCCAATATCCTTGCGTTTTTTGCAGATTTAAAATTTCTTGCAAATAATCTTCTGAATTAGTTAAATAATAGAGAAAAGAATAAGGAAGATATTCTTCATTATCTTCTGCAAAAGCTACTAAATAAGGAATAAATGAGGAGGTATTTTCATTCCCAACTTTATATAAAGCGAGAGTCGCCCATAACGTGCCTTCATAATCGCAAGAATTTGATTCAGAAAAACATAAAGAATTAACTTTATTTATTGTTGTTCCTCCAGCAGAAACTGATTCTACCTGAGAAGAAACATGCCAAATATTAGTATTCGGTTTTTTATAGAGGAGGGTTGTAATAAAATCTGAATCGCAAGAAACTTCAAATTCTTTGTCCAAACAGCTGTCTTTTATTCTCAACCAATAGTTATCATATGCTTTTGAAAAGCAATTTCCTGGGTCTCCTGAAATTTTTTTATTGCTTGCAATATTGATTGTTTTAGATGTAGAATCATATCTAATTTCGCACTGAACCGCATTAGATGAATCTATTTCTAAATACCATTCTACATCTGAAGGTTTGGTTTTGCTTAAAAGCCAGGATTCTGCCTTGCTTGTATCCTCTCCTATATAATTTAAAGCAATTATCGATAGTGCTGTTTCTTTTATACTTCCAAAAGAGCCGCTTGATTGTTGTTTGCTTTTTAAAGCTGACTTGCATTCTGATTGAATTGCAGAATTATCTGATAAAGCAAGTAAAGAGAAAGCTGCTTCCTCTAAAGATAAAGTTGAGCATTTGTCTTTTACTTTGTCCTTTAGGCAATTGTAAGCCTTGTCTTCAATTGTTTCGTTTTGTGCTAAAACAAAAGAGATTAATAGGACTGCGATTAAAAAAAATAACACTCCTTTTTTCATATTTGTATAAGAAAAGAGTTATTTAAAATACTTTCGTTTCTCTGTTATTCTATTTCAAAACATTGCTTTCTTAAGCTACAAGACCTGCATTTATTGAAATTTTTAGGAAAAGGAGCAGACGTCATATTTCTTATTTTTTCTAAAATTTCTAAAACCTTTTTTTTATCTTGCTCGCTTATCTCTATTTCTTCTTGTTTAATTTTTGTTTCTATTATTCCTTTCTCAACTTTTTTTCCAAATTCTTCTTCTATTAAAAGAGAGTATGCTGCCAACTGCAGTTTATCTCCTTCATAAATTTTATCGCGAGTTTTAATCTCATAAGGTTGAATTGTTTCATCGAATTTTATTCTGTCTATCCTTCCTTTTAATCCCAAGTTGTAGGAGATAATTTCAAATTCTGTGAGATATTTTGGTTTTAGATTTCTCCACAAATCTTTTCCAAAAAAACCGAGATTTAAAGCATTTTTAATTGAATTTGTCCTTAAAAGAATTTCTTTTTGACTAAAATCAAGAGTTTCTTTTAGCAAATCCTCTGGCTTAATATCAAAAGTTTTTATCATATTGGAATAAGTTTTCGTCAGTTTTAAAGTTAGGTTAGTTAGGTGATGATTGTAAAGAGCTATTATTTGCTCTTTTTTCAAATTCTCTTTTATACTTGATACTATTACCCGCTCATTCTTATTAAATAAATCAAAAATCTTGTGTTTTAGAAAGCCAGAAATCATCTTTTTGTTTGGAGGCTCTTTTATTCCTTTTACTAACTTCAAGTATAATTTTCTTGGGCAATATAAATAAGATACAATATCTGTCACATTAATTATTTTTTTCATTTTTTAATCTTCTGCTTTTTTATTGTATAGTTAAGAGGGTTTTTAATTCTTTTACATAGCTCGTCCTCTTCACAAACCCCTATTGCTTTATAATATTCTTTATCGCAATTTGGGGGGAGGAATTTTTTTTGCCTTTTGTGCCAATTTAATTGACTTAAGATATATCCTTTTTTAAGAGAAGGGTTGTTCTTTGAATTCCATTCTTCTATTCTCTTTTCTATATCTTCCCAATCCAAATCTAAACTTCTAAAATAATTTATTAAAATGAACAAAGCTCTTTTTTTTCCGTCATTTAAACCTTTAAGAATATTCTTTATACAAGGAGGGTAAACTATCTTGCTTTTATCAATTTTAATCTTTCTAAATTTTGTTTTAATTTTTGTTTTTTGCTCCTCATTTGTTTTGTACCAGTCTAAAGCTGAAATTAAAAGTTCGCGGGCCTCTTCCTCTCTTGGCTCAGGATAAAATTTCTTTACTTTTATCCTGAAAGGGTCTGCTAACTTTGGATTAAAGTTTTCTATCTCCCTTTCATCTAAAACTATACTAGCTAAGCAGGTTTTCTCATGTAAGGAATAAGGACACCTGAATAAATGTCTTGAGGAAACGAGAATGATGTCAGGCATTACTTTTTTTGGAGCTTCAAAATCCTTAATATAGCTTTTATTTTCTCCTGACAAGGAAGTTACTTTTTCAATTAGTTTTTGTTTTATCATTTCTGTTAAGTATAAAGAAATAATGCTCGGCCATTCAGGAAACATATTTTTTGTTTTTTCATTTCCTAATTCTTGCGGAAAGGCTTTCCAAGGAACAATAATATGAAAACCTTTTGAACCAGAAAATTTAAGTCCAAAATGCTTTATATCATGAAATTTCAAAGCTTCTATAATAAGGGAGCAAGCTATTTTGCTATAATCAAGGTATTTAGAATCAATATCTATTAACAGGTCCCACCCCTCCCTCAATTCATCAAGTTGTTTTTTTTCTAAATCTGTAGATAATTTGAGAGGGTCTTTCCATAATTCTTGCGAACAATGAAAAGAGGTGGCTCCTTTCTTAACTTGATTTATTAAATCATTTGGATATTCTAAAACATCTGGCCTTTTTCCAAAAGAATCGTGGTATCTTGCAACTGTTTCCCGATTAGAGCAAAAATTCAAGATTTCTTTTTGAACATCATTTCTGGAATAATAAGTCAAAGCTATCTCTCTTAATTTCCTGGCTTTTTCACTCTCTTTTTCTTTCATATTTGCCTAAACTAAAAATATTTTAAATAATTAATGTCAATTTAGTATAATAAAACTTTTAAATTCCTTTTTTATCATTTTTCTATGCTGCTTAAATTAGACAATCCAAAAGTATTTTCTGATGTAATCACAATTATATCTGAATTAGTTACAGAAGTCAAAATAAAGATAAATGATAGCGGTTTAAGCATACTTGCAATTGACCCTGCTAATGTCGCATTGGTTTCTTTTAAATTGCCAGCTGCTTCTTTTTCAAATTTTGAAGTTAGTAAAGAGGAAGTTTTGGGTGTTAGTTTGGATTCTTTAAAAAGCATTTTAAGGAGATGCTCTCCAAATGCCAGTTTAATATTGCAAACTGAAGACAATACTCTAAAAATAGAGATTCATGATAAGATAAAGCGCGTCTTTAAATTGGCCTTAATCAATATAGAGCAAGAAGAAAAAACAATGCCTTCACTTGAATTTTCTTGCAAAGTGGAAATGCCGAGTTTAGATTTATCAGAAGCGATAGAAGATTGCAGTGTTGTTGCTGACTCTTGCAGTTTCTCAGTTGTTGAGGGAAAATTCATCATAGAAGCAAAAGGTCTGCATTCCACTAGGTCAGAGTTTTCCCAAGATGAGGTAAAAATAGAAGGAGAGGGGAAAGCTAAGTATTCAATTGAATATTTGCAGAAATTTATAAAAGCAAGCAGAATATCTGAGAATGTAAAAATTAGTTTTTCAAATGATTATCCTTTAAAGTTAGAATTTAAAAATAATGATTTGGAATTGGCTTTTGTTCTCGCTCCAAGAGTTGAAACTGAAGACTAATTTTTGTTTTTTGATTGCAGAAAAATAGAAGATTTTTTAAATTAATTTTCTCTTATAAATAGATGAAAAAAAGAGGCAGGAAAAGCCAGGTAACAATCTTTATAATTATTGCCATTCTGATTGTTGGGACCATAATCTTGTTTTTTTTACTTGCCCAAAAAAAACCGCAAAAGATTTTTAAACCAAGTGTTCCGAATCTGCAAGAGAGTATAGAAAAATGTGTTAGAGATGCAACTCAAGAAGCAATTTCTATTATGTTGCCTCAAGGCGGCTATATTAATCCAACTAATTATAAGTTATATAAAAACAACAAGGTTGCTTATCTGTGCTATAATATGAATTATTATCAAACATGTGTAAATCAGCAGCCCCTTTACATTCAATTTTTAGAGCAGCAAATCCGCAGTTATATAGAACCAAAAATAAAAGATTGTTTTTATAGTTTAAAGCAAGAATATAAAAAGAAAAATTATGCTGTTAA
>CAYTYH010000016.1:0-7249 GCA_964441965.1 Candidatus Woesearchaeota archaeon
CCCCAACCTACCAACCCCAACCCACCACCCCGCCCAAACTAAACTTTAAAAACAATAACAACTAAATAAAAAAGAAGATGGTAAAAGAAAATTACAATTTTAAAGAAGTTGAAGAACAAATAAGGCAATTTTGGGAGAGAGAAAAATTATACAAATTTGAGATAGGAAAAGGAAAAATCTTTTCAGTAGACACCCCTCCCCCAACAGTTTCTGGAAAAATGCATATAGGACATGCTTTTTCTTATTCGCAACAAGACTTTATTGTAAGATATAGAAGAATGAAAGGAGACACTATTTTCTACCCTTTTGGAACAGATGACAATGGTCTGCCAACAGAAAGATTAGTAGAAAAGAAAAAAGGAATAAAAGCAAGAGACCTGCCAAGAGAAAAGTTCATAAAAATCTGTATGAATTTCTTAAAAGAAGAGCTTCCAAAATTTGTGCAGGATTGGAAAAATATAGGGATAAGTTGCGATTTTGATATATATTATTCTACTATAAATGAGCATTGCAGAAGAATAAGTCAGTGGAGTTTTCTTGACCTCTATAAAAAAGGCAGGATATACAGAAAAGATGCTCCAACAATGTATTGCCCAGAATGTCAGACAGGTGTCGCTCAAGTAGAAGTAAAAGATAAAGAAGTTGATTCAGAATTTGTTTATATTAAATTCAAAGTAGATAATGAAGATTTGATAATTGCGACGACAAGACCAGAATTGTTGCCTGCATGCGTTTCTATTTTTTACAATCCCGAAGACAAAAGATTTAAACATCTGAAAGGAAAAAAAGCAAAAGTCCCGCTATTTAACTTTTCTGTTCCAATATTAGAAGATAAAAGAGCTGACCCAGAGAAAGGAACAGGTATTGTAATGTGCTGCACTTTTGGAGACCAAACAGACATGGAATGGCAAAAGGCATACAATCTTCCAATAAAAGAAGCAATAGATAAAGAAGGGAAAATGACAAAACTTGCTGGAAAATATGAAGGATTAACAATAAAGCAGGCAAGGAAATCTATAATAGAGGATTTGGAGAAAGAAGGCTTGATAATAAAAAGAGAGAAGATTAAACATGCAGTTAATGTTCATGAGAGGTGCAATACTGAGATAGAGTTCATTAAAAGTAAGCAGTGGTTTGTTAAATATCTTGATTTAAAAAAACAAATGTTAGAGTGGGGAAATAAATTAAGATGGTTTCCTCCATATATGAAGCACAGATATGACAATTGGGTTAAAGGTTTGCAATGGGATTGGTTAATAAGCAATCAAAGATATTTTGGAGTGCCTTTCCCAGTTTGGTATTGCAAAAAATGCGGAAAGGTTATGTTAGCTGATGAAAAAGATTTGCCAGTCGACCCTTTAAAAGACAAGCCAAAGAAAAAATGTGAATGTGGGAGTCGCGAATTTATACCAGAAAAAGATGTTCTAAATACATGGTTTACAAGTTCAATGACTCCTCAATTAGCAATAAAACTAATGCCAGAAAATTTGCAAAAAAAATTATTCCCAATGACATTAAGACCCCAAGCCCACGACATAATAACTTTCTGGCTCTTTAATACAGTTTTTAAAAGCAATATTCATTTTAGAAAAAACCCGTGGAGAGATGTTGTTATTTCAGGATTTGTAACATTGAAAGGAGAGAAAATGTCAAAAAGCAAAGGAAACATAATTGAACCGCAAGAGGTTATGAAAGATTATGGGGCAGATGCTTTAAGATTTTTTGCAGCTTCAAGCAATTTGGGAGAAGATTTAGACTATCAAGAAAAAGAAGTTATTGCAGCAAAGAAATTTATTAAAAAAATATGGAATGCTTCAAGATTTGTTTTCATGAATCTAAAAAACGAGGAAATAAAAAAACCAAAAAACTTATTGGAAATAGACCGCTTGTTTTTATCTAAACTTAATGAAGTAATAGAAATCTCCACAAATAGTTTTGAGAAATACAATTATGCTGAATGTAAGAAAAAAACACTTTATTTTTTCTGGCATTATTTTTGCGACAATTATCTTGAAATTGTAAAAAGAAGAGTTTATTCTGGAAATAAAGAAGAAAAACAATCTGCTTTCTACACTCTTTACAATTCTTTGCTAACAATATTAAAGTTAATGGCTCCAATCACTCCTTTTATTACCGAGGCTTTATATCAAAAATATTTCAGGAAAAAAGAAAAGGAAAAAAGCATCCATTTGACTAAATGGCCAACCAAGTTTAAAATTAAAGAGAAAAAAGACGATAAAGAAAAATTAAATTTGCTATTAGAAACAATAAGTAAGGTAAGAAAAGAAAAAAGTAAAAAGCAGATGTCTTTAAAATCAGAAATAAACCTAACCCTCCCGCCCCGCCACCAAGAAAAATTAAAGCTTCTCCTTAAAGATTTAAAAGATGCGGTAAATGCTAAAGAAATTAAAACAGGAAATTTTAAAATTGAATTTCTATGAAAGTAGAATAACTAATTTTATAAATCTCCTTTGATTTAGATTAGCATGCCAATTTCAAAAGAAGAATTAGAAGAATTGTTAGAAGAATTAGCAAAAATTAGAGGAAACCATACTGAATTAATAAGCGTCTATATACCTTCTGGACAAGATAAAAATGTTGTAGCAAATCAAATTGAATCTGAAAAAAGCACAGCATCAAATATAAAAGATAAAACCACAAGAAAAAATGTTTTAGATGCTTTAGAAAGCATATCAAGAGAATTGAAAAAATACAAAAAAACGCCGGAAAATGGTTTAGTTATTTTTTGCGGCAACATATCAGAAAAAGAAGGGCAGCAAGATATTGAATTATGGGCAATTGAACCTCCTGTGCCTTTAAAAACAAGAATATACAGGTGCGATAAAGAATTTGTTTTAGAGCCGCTAAAAGAAATGTTAGAAGTTGAGGAAGTCTACGGACTTGTTGCAATGGACAGAAAAGAAGCAACTCTCGCGCTGTTAGAAGGAAAACAAATAAAGATTTTAAGAAAGCTTTCTTCAGGAGTGCCAGGAAAATATAAGACAGGCGGGCAATCAGCGCAGAGGTTTGAAAGATTAAGGGAGGGCATGGCAAAAGAGTTTTATAGAAGAATAGCAGAAGCAATGAAAGAGGTCTATTTTAATATGCCCAAACTGAAAGGGATTATAATTGGTGGCCCTGTTCCTACAAAAGAAGATTTTTTAAAAGAAGGCCAACTAATCACTTCTCTAAAAAACAAAATTATTGGATTAAAAGATATAGGTTATGCTGATGAGCATGGAATAGAGCTATTAGTAGAGGCATCTTCAGATTTTTTAAAAGAGCAAGAGATAACGCACGAAAAAAATTTATTAGAGAACTTTTTTGAAAGATTAGGTAAAGGGGAAAAGGCAATTTATAAGAAAAAAGATATAGAGAAAGCATTAAAATATGGAGCAATTGAAACATTAATTTTAAGCAAAAAACTTGGAAAAAAAGAAATTGAGGAATATAAAAAAAAGGCTGAAAACATTTCTGCTAATGTAGAAATAGTATCAACTGAAACTCCAGAAGGAAAACAATTTTGGAATTTAGGAGGTATCGGAGCAATATTGAGGTTTGAAGTTGATAGTTAAAATAAATCTATAAACCAATTAGGAAATCTCCCGCTATCATTGCAATGATAAACTTTATGAAAAATTTGATTGAAAAAAAGGTCCAGCTTCATTTTTCTTTTAACTAATCTCTTATTCTTCTTAGAAATCTCAAGTTGGGGAGGCTTAAATCTTCTCGGAGTAAAATTAAAACATTCTTTAAATATATCTATCCCCTCTTGCAGATACTCCTCATCTCTATCTCTTAAAAATTCTTTGTAAGTATGATAAACTCCATGTAACGCAAGAGTTTTGTTTAATGAATAAATTTCTTTGCACCAACTTTTATTTTCTGAAATGCTCTTATTATTAAATTTCGGAATTACATAAAGAATATCTGCTTTATCCAACAGCTCTTTGTCACAAGGAATTTCTGGAGAAACATCATCTAATTGTTTTGGCGAAAAAAACCTTATAAAAAAGAAGACTATTATTACTAGTAAAAATAACACGACAATATACCTCTTTTTCATAATAAAATAAATACATAATCTTTAAAATACCTTTCTGCTTCTCTAATACATGGAAAACCTGCCAGAAGAAAGCCAAAAAGAGGAATTTCTCAAAAATAATAAAAGCAATGCAGAAATAAATGAAAACTCAGAAAAAATAAGGAAAATTAAAAATATGAATAAGATAGAAGCAGCTTTATTTATAGCAGGAAGATGGTTAAATATACAAGAGTTGATTATGCTGACTGATTTAAATCCTCTATTAATAAAAGAATTGATAAAAGATTTGAAAAAGAAGTATGAAACAGAAAATTCTGCTATCGAAATTTTAGAAAAAGAAAACATGTGGAAAATGGATGTGAAAGAAGAACATGTCCATATGGTAAATAAACTTGCTACTGGCTCATCTGAATTCACAAAAGCAGAACAAGAGACTCTTGCTATAATAGCATATAAACACCCAGTTAAACAATCAGTAATTATAAAAATTAGAGGAAACAAAGCATATGACCATATAAAAAAATTTATTCAGTTAGGGCTGATTAAAGCAAAAAAACTCGGCCATACTCTCGAGCTAACTTTATCAGAAAACTTTTATAATTATTTTCATATAGAGAAAAGATGATTTAAAAATGGAAGTTTTGTCTGCAATTTATCTGGCCTATATGTTTATAGGCTTATATATGACTTTCTTTTTTCTAATCTTATATATAAGAAATAGAAAGGATTTTTTTTCATATCCCAAACCAAAGAAAAAATATTCTCTAAGCATAATTATCCCAGCTTATAATGAGGAGAAGACCATAGCAGGCACAATCAAAGCTGTAGCTTCCTCAGAATATCCAATTAAAAAAATAATTGTAGTGAATGATGGCTCAACTGACAAGACAGCTGAGATAGTTAAAAAGTTGCAAAAAAAATATAAGAATTTGGTTCTTTTAAATAAAAAAAATGAAGGTTGCAAGGCAGCTGCTTTAAATTATGGCTTAAAAAAAGCAAAAACAGAAATTGTAGGTGTTGTGGATGCAGATAGCTATCCAGAAAAAGATGCTATCAAAAAAATGATTGGATTCTTTGATGATAAAAAAGTTGCAGCTGTAACTTGCGCAATTTTAGTCAAAAGTGCAAGAACTTTTTTTGAAAAATTGCAGGCAATTGAATATTCTATAATCGCATGGACAAGAAAATTACTGGGTTATGTTGACGCAATTTACGTCACTCCAGGGCCTCTTGCATTATATAGAAAATCTGTTTTAGATAAAATAGGGTATTTTGATACAGAAAATCTTGTGGAAGATATAGAGATGACATGGAGGATTATTTATTTTGGATATAAAAGAGAGAGTAGTGTAAGTGCAAGAGTTTATACTGTTGTCCCATCAAAACTAAAGCAATGGTGGAAACAAAGAATAAGATGGAATATGGGAGGTTTGCAAACTCTTGGAAAATATAAGGCATTTGTTTTCAAAAAAGGAATGTTAGGAGCTTTTGTAATTCCTTTTTTCGCAGTTTCTTTGTTTCTTGGTCTATTAGGTTTAAGCATTTTCCTTTATCTTGTTTTGAGAAGAATTTACTTCACAATTTTCTTTACCTCCTATACCTTAGAAGCTCAAACATCTCTATTAGCAATAGAAGACTTATACATAGTTCCGACTGTCCTAAATTTTTACGGAATTTCTTTATTTTTGCTTGGCCTTGTTTTTACTTTATTTGGTTTGAAGATTATGAAGAAGCAAAAGATTAAAAAGATTAATATATTTAATATTCTAATTTATATGTTAGTTTATTTAACTGCATACCCTCTCATAATGATTTTTTCACTATATCGCTTTATAACAAAAAAGAAAAGTTGGGGGACAAAATAATATGGGTTTATTTAAAAGTCAGAAGCATGTTTTTTGGCAAGCTCTAATTTTAGCTTTAATTATTTTTAACTTTGGAATTTTTTTAGGATACATGTTAGAAAGTTCAAGAGTAGGAAAAGTTAATAGATTATACATAGAATCAGAATTAGTTTTGTTAGATGTAAAAATTCAATCAAAATTATTTGATTTTGATTTAACTGATTTAAATTGCGAAGATGCGATAAAAGAAAATATAAATTTTGGGGACAGAATTTATGAAGAAGCAAAAATTTTAGATAGATATGAATCAGCTTCAAGAATAACAGAAAGCATTAAGTTGCAGCATAAAAAATATGATTTGCTAAGAGTTTTATTCTGGCTCAATACTTTAAAAATTAAAAAAAATTGTAACCCCTCTTTTCATAACATTGTTTATTTTTACAAATACAATAATGCCACTTTAACAGAAAAAGCTAAACAAGCAGTTTTTTCAAGATTATTAGAGGACCTAAAACAAAAATACGGAAACAAAATAATGTTAATTCCAATAGCAGGGGACAATAATTTAGCTTCTGTTAATTTGCTTATGAAAAATTATAACATAACTCATCTACCAACAATTCTAATTGATGAAAAAGTAAAAATAACAGAAATAGAAAATGTAGAGGAATTTGATAAATATTTAAAATAAATGTTTTAGTATAGAAAAAAATATAAATATTAAAAGAAAATGAAGATTATGAATGAGGAAAAATGTTTTAGATGCGAAAGAAACAAAGATGAGGTAAAGTTATTAGATGCTATTTATGGAAAAGAAATAGTTAAAATATGCGAGGAGTGTAGCTTAATTGAAGATATCCCAATAATTAGAAGACCTTCTACCAAACAATTAGCAGAAAGCGAAAAACCATTAAAGGTTAGAGAAAGATTAAGGATGATGGCTGGTTTAGAAGACCCTAAAGAGGAAATATCAAAAATCTCAAAAAGCCTTATGAATGTAAAGTTAGATAACTTAAGAAAACCAAAAGACCCAAGGGAAATATTAGAAGAAAAATTTTCTCTTGCTAAAAAAAGAAACATCCCTCTTTCATTAGTAGATAATTTCGATTGGCTCATAATGATAGAAAGAAGAAAAAGAAAAATGGACAGAAAACAATTGGCAGATGCAATTGGAGAGAGCGAAACTGCAATAAAAATGATTGAAAATAAAGAAATGCCTGATGATGCTTTTAAAATAATAAGCAAAATAGAACAATATTTCAATATAAAACTAAAAAAAGAGACAACAAATTTGCAAACACAAGAAAGAAAAAACAGAGATATGGAGCCAGCGAGGATACTTAATCTTGACAAAGAAGCA